>JAGBXH010000450.1 GCA_017629395.1 Clostridia bacterium
ATCATTTATATAATTTTGGAGGTTCCCATGATCAAATCTCGCATTGCCATTTTGCTGCTCTGCGCGCTGCTCAGCCTTGCAGGCTGCGCGGCTTACAGGGACGTGCCGCATGACGTCGGAAAAAACGCATATCCCGTCGAGGCGTATAGAACGACTATGCAATATTACGACGATTTCAAAATCCTGCAGATCGCAGACCTGCATCTTGGTATTGAAACCGATGTGGCGTATCAGCTGGGTATTGTAAAGGACACTATACGCCGAGAGCAGCCCGACCTGATCATTTTGACCGGTGACAATTTCATGTATGCATCCAAGGGTGTGGTCAAAAGCTTGGTTTCGACGCTCAACGAGGAATGCGCCCGATTGAGTGCCGAGCGCGACGGTCGTCTGACCAAGTTCACGCTGACCTTTGGCAATCACGACAACCAAGGCGACTATCCCAGATATTACATAAACGAGGTCATTGCATCCTACGTCACCACGGACGGTAATGAGATCAGGGACTCAAAATTTGCCGCATTTGTGGACTATGAGGACGATAACTTGTTCGGCTTGACCAATTTTTATATCGACATTGTTGCCGACCGCGCAAGCAGCCGCGATACCGCAGACGTTAAATATCGCGTGCATATCATCGACTCCAATACCTATCATTTTATGGGCCCCGACTATGACTACGACGTCATGCACGACGAGCAGCTGACGCATGCGCAGAGCATTTATAGAGAGGCTACAGCAGATAAGGACTATATCGGCATGGCGTTCTTCCATATCCCGCTGTATGAATATCAGGACGCATACGATCAGTTCCTTGCATCTGATCATTCCGCAGCAAATGGGCAAGGGGAGTACCGTGAGGACGTGTTGTACGGCTATGAAAACAACGACTCTTACCAAATGCTCAGAGCCGCCAATATTGTAGCCTATTTCTGTGGCCACGACCATATCAACTATGGCGATATCATTTTCAACGCAAGCAGCCAAGAGGTTGCTGATCGCGCCATCTTTTGCTATGGCGTCAAGAGCACCAATCAGCTCTACCACGATACCGACATGATCGGCTATAAGACGGTCACCCTGCGCGACGTCACGCTTGACGAGTTTGTCAGCATGGACTATGTCAGCGCAAACTTCAAAAACTACACGGGAGGGTATAGCAACTATGAAAACGATTGATAGAAAATCGCTGACCGTGCGCGCCGCTACGTGTGTGCTGCTGTTGTTCTCCTGCTTTTACATGTATGATTTTTATAAGTGCCTCTCGGGCTTTATCGCAAACGGTTTCCGCGAGCCGCTGGTCATGCTTCCCATGATCCTTGCGTTTCTTTTGCCCGTTTTATGCTTTTTGGCATTTTTCTATGATTTTTACGTGCGCGCCTTGCACCCCGTAGTCAAGGCGATATACTCCGTGCTGGTCGCGCTCTATGCCATGACCGACCTTGCACTGATTTTTTGTAACATAGACCTTTACGCAAGCAACAACGCCCTTGGCGTATATGACGCGCTGCCCGGTATCGTGCTGCATTTTCCTTACGATATGATCATCGTGCTCACAGCGCTTGCGCTGTTGCAGATTTTCAATCTCGTCGCAGGCAACCGAAAAGGAACTCGCGCGGGCGCATTCTTGGAGGGGATCAAGCAGCGAGGCTCGTTCAAAATCCGCGTGATAGAATACCTTGCGCTGTGCGTACTTGCAATTATGGTCTTTATTTTCACGGGTGCTGCAGTCTGTGCTACTTTTACCGCATTTGAAAATGCCTTTTACGATTTTCGCTACCTATTTTTGGTGATCTGGGTTATGCTCGTGCCCATGGCAAACCTGATAATGCTTGCGCTCAAGCCCGAAAAAGTCGCACAGCAAAAACGCACCAAGCTGACTGTGCTGGGTGCTTGGATCGGCGGCAATCTTTTGTTTGGCTTGCTGTTTTTGATTTTGGAGCTGACCTATCCCGATTTTATTGTGCATATCGGCAAGCCCTTATTCCTGATTGCATTTTCGGTGTCCTTGCCTATCGAGCCGGGTATCATTCTCGGTATCATGGCACTTGGCACGCTGGTTGCCGCAATTCGCATGATTATGGTTGCCGCAAAGCGAAACGAAAGGGCATAATATGAGCAACGAAAAGATATACAATATGGCGTTTGACAAGGTCTATCCCTTACTGATTGCCAAGGCGGAGAAAAAGGGAAGAACGTGCGACGAGGTGCTGACCGTGACCGCGTGGCTGACAGGGTATACAAAAGAGCAGATCGACGCAGCCATTTCGAGCGATCTGACATACGGCGACTTTTTTTGCCAAGCTCCTGCGCTCAACCCAAGCCGCACCTTGATCACAGGCACGGTTTGCGGCGTGCGTGTGGAGAATGTCGAAGAGCCCTTGATGCGCGAGATGCGCTATCTTGATAAGCTGGTGGACGAGCTTGCAAAGGGCAAGCCTATGGACAAGATTATCAGAAAATGATGTGCGTAATAAAGGAGATGACACTATGAAAACATTCACGCGACTGCTTGCATTGCTGCTGCCTGCACTGATGCTGGCTGCATGCACTCCCCAAACACCCGCGGAGGCTGACACCACCGAATCACCCACAACACAAGAAATTACAACACAAACTCCCACCGAAGCACCCACAGAGGAGGAAACAACCGTGGAATATGTTTACAAGACCGTACAAAACCCTATCCATAACGGCGGCGGTGACCCTTGGGTCACGCAGCTCAACGGAGAATATTATTATTGCTATTCATCCGGAAACGGTGTCAGCGTA
>JAGBXH010000451.1 GCA_017629395.1 Clostridia bacterium
CGGCAAACGTCGCCCTCCACCATGATGGAAGGACCGTAGCGGTATCCCCAGGTCTGGGTCTTGCGGGGCATGTAGACGTCCTTGCCCGCGTCGGGCAAACTCAATTTGAAATGCTTTGACATAATTACCTCCGGTTTGTATGTATTGTTTGATTTTAGTCTATCATACCCATGAAAAATTGTCAAGAAAAATGCATAATTTTCTTGACGGAAAAGGGGATTGGTGATATAATGTATTTTGAATAATAATATAATGCCATACTATGGGAAAACGGAGGATTTTTATGTTTGACGTATGTATCGTCGGAGCGGGTGTGGTCGGTGCACTTTGTGCACGCGAGCTGTCCGCTTACAAGCTCAACGTTTGCGTTGTGGATCGCGCAAACGACGTCTGCACGGGTGCATCCCGTGCCAATAGTGCCATCGTGCACGCAGGCTTTGATGCAAAGCCCGGCACGTTCAAGGCAAGATTTAACGTACGCGGCTCTGAAATGATGGAGCAGGTCTGCCGCGATCTCGGTGTTAAGTACGTGCGTAACGGCTCGCTGGTGCTTGGTTATACAGATGAGGACAAGGCAACCCTTAGCGATCTTTACGAGCGCGGTGTCAAAAACGGCGTGCGCGATCTTGCACTGCTTGACCGCGATGGCGTAGTAGCACTGGAGCCCCACGTGACCGAGGAGGTCACATGCGCACTCTACGCACCCACGGGTGCGATCGTCAGCCCCTTTGGACTTTGCGATGCAGGTCTTGGCCATGCCATGGACAACGGCGCAGAGTTTATCCGCAATTTTGAGGTTGACAGAATTGAGCGCGAGGACGATGCTTACGTGTTGTATGCAGGAGAGCAGAGCGTGCGCGCAAAGTACGTTGTCAACTGCGCAGGTCTGTATTCCGATAAGATCGCTGCTATGGTAGGGGACGATTCCTTTACCGTTCACCCCAGACGCGGTGAATATATGGTGCTGGATAAGGCATTCACGCCTTCCTTGACCAACTTCACGCTGTTTTCCACTCCCACTCCCAAGGGCAAGGGTATTCTCGTGACCGCCACCACGGGCGGCAACGTCATGCTTGGCCCCACCGCTGAGGAGCTGACCGATAAAGAGGATCTTGACACCACCGCAGCAGGTACTGCATCGATCCGCGCACAGAGTGCAAGATACGTGCAGAACATTCCGTTCAACGCTGTGATTACCAGCTTTACCGGCTTGCGTGCTGTCGGCAGCACGGGTGACTTCATCATCCATGCATCCGCTCCCGGCTTTATCACCTTTGGCGGCATTGAAAGCCCCGGCCTTACCAGCGCCCCCGCACTTGCAGAGTATTGCGCAGAGCTGCTTGCAGCCGAGGGCTTGGCTCTTGAGAAAAAGGAAGATTGGTCGCCCGTACGCACCAAGGGTGCAATCAAGTTCAACAAACTGACCGATGAGCAGAAGAACGAGATCATCAAAGAAAATCCCGCATACGGCAACATGGTCTGCCGCTGCGAGGGTGTCAGCGAGGGCGAGATCGTGGCAGCCATCCGTACCAATCCCGGTGCGCGTGACGTGGACGGTGTCAAGCGCCGTACCCGTAGCGGCATGGGCAGATGCCAGGGCGGCTTCTGTTCCTCCATCATCGTAGAGATTCTGTCCAGAGAGATGGGCATTCCTTACGAGCAGGTCACCAAGTCGGGCGGTGCATCTATCATTAACTACGGCAGAACCAAGGGAGGGGAGCACAATGACTAAGGTATCTTTGGTAATCGTCGGCGGCGGCCCCGCAGGCATGAGCGCGGCAGTTGCCGCATATAAGGCAGGCGTGACCGATCTGCTGATTTTGGAGCGTGAAGCACATCTGGGCGGCATTCTGCGCCAGTGCATTCACAACGGCTTCGGACTTCATAAATTCGGTGAGGAGCTGACCGGCCCCGAGTATGCTGCTCGCTATGCAGAGCAGGTCAAGGAGCTGGGCATTCCTTACAAGGTGGGCACTATGGTAACCGGTATTACCGAGGATAAGGTGATCACAGCGGTCAATCCCACCGACGGCATTATGCACATTCAGGCAGAGGCGATCATTCTCGCCATGGGCTGCCGCGAGCGTCCCAAGGGCGCACTGAATATCGCAGGTGCACGTCCCTCGGGCATTTATACCGCGGGTACTGCACAGAAATATGTCAATATCAAGGGCTATATGCCCGGTAAAGAGGTCGTTATCCTCGGTTCGGGCGATATCGGTCTGATCATGGCGCGCCGCATGACGCTGGAGGGTGCCAAGGTCAAGGCTGTTTGCGAGCTGATGCCTTATTCGGGCGGCTTGGCGCGTAATATCGAGCAGTGCCTGAACGATTTCGGCATTCCGCTGATGCTGTCGCATACCGTTGTACAGATTCACGGTAAGGACAGAGTCACGGGTGTGACCATCGCCAAGGTAGACGAGCGCCGCAATCCCATTAAGGAGACCGAGCAGTACATCGCGTGCGATACGCTGCTGCTTTCCTGCGGTCTGCTTCCCGAGAATGAGCTGACCAAGGGCGCAGGCATCACCATGGACAGAATTACGGGCGGTGCCGTAACCGACCAGAGCAGACAGACCTCCATTCCCGGTGTGTTTGCATGCGGAAACGTGCTGCACGTGCACGACCTTGTGGACTACGTGTCCGAAGAAGCCGAGATTGCCGGCTGCGCAGCGGCAGACTATCTTGCAGATAAGCAGAGTGAGCGCGTGGATATTACCGTGCAGCCTGTAGGCGGCGTGCGCTATACCGTACCGCAAAAGATTACCAGCGCACAGGATACGACCGTATACTTCCGCGTCGCAGACGTGTTCCGCGACAAGAGAGTTGTGGTCAAGTGCGGTGACCGCGTGATTTCAAATAAAAAGAAGATCAAGCTCGCCCCCGGTGAGATGGAGACGGTCAAACTGACCGCCCAGGTGCTTGCCGAGCTGGCAGAGGGCACGATCACGATCGGATTGGAGGATTAAAGTCATGGCACAAAGAGAAATGACTTGTATCATTTGTCCCCGCGGCTGCACGCTGACGGTGGAGCTGGAGGATAAAAAGGTGCTGAGCGTCAAGGGCAACGCCTGCAAGCGCGGCACGGACTACGCCGTTGCGGAATGCACAGCTCCCACAAGAACGCTGACTACTACGGTGATGACCGAGAGCGGCGAGGTGGTTGCCGTTAAGTCCAATAAGGCAGTCCCCAAGGAGCTGCTGTTTGATTGCATGAAGGAGATCAACGCTTGCGTAGCCCCCGCTACCGTCAAGCAGGGTGATGTCGTCATTGCCAACCTGCTTGGTACGGGTGCGGACATCGTCGTAACCTCGTACGTGGAATAATCGCATTTTATCAATAGTACAGGAGGATATCATGGAGCAATATAAGAATTTTGCCAACGGTCCCTTAATGGCAACCGATGCGCTTGGCAGAAAGACAGCCGATCGCGAAAACGCCCCTGCACGCAGAGAAGGCCGCCTTGTGGGCATGTTCTATTTTTTGTGGCTGGGTGAGCACGGCAGACACAAGCCCTACGACGTTTCCAAGATCACGGCAGAGCACCCCGATGCGGGTGCGCACGAGGATGCGGAATACTGGGGTAAGATCGGCACCTATCACCATTGGGGCGAGCCCTTCTTTGGCTACTATTACTCGGATGACGAATGGGTGGTACGTCGCCACATGAAGCTGCTGATCCAGGCAGATATTGACTTTTTATTCTTTGATACCACCAATGCCTGTATTTATGAGCATAACGTCAAGCTCGTTATGCGCGTGCTGGACGAATATGCCAAGGACGGCTGGAAGATCCCCAAGGTCATGTTCTATACCAATACCCACTCGGGCAAGACGGTGCAGGAGATCTATGATAAGATCTATGCGCCAAAGTATTGCCCCGATACCTGGTTTTACTTTGAGGGCAAGCCCGTGATCATTGCGGTAGAAGAGGAGTGCTCACCCGAGTGCAGAGAATTCTTCAACATCAAAATGTCGCAGTGGCCCAACGAGCCCGATAAGCAGGGTGGCTGGCCCTGGATGGACTTCACCCGTCCCCAGCGCGTATTTGAAAACCTCAAGGGTGAGAACGAGGTCATCAACGTCTCCGTGGCACAGCATCCCCAGCTGCGCTTTGGCGATTCCGTTTTGTACGGTGAGACCGATAATAACGGCAGAGGCTTCCACGATATGCATAACGATCCCGATCCCGATGCGTATCTGCACGGCTATAATTTTGCAGAGCAGTTTGACCGCGCAATAGAGACCGATCCGCCCATCGTGCTTGTCACGGGCTGGAACGAATGGATCGCGGGCAGATGGCAGGGCATTCCCGAGCGTCCTATCATGTTTGTGGACTGCGCCAACTATGAGTACAGCCGTGATCTGGAAATGATGCGCGGAGGCTACTTTGACAATTATTTCATGCAGCTGGTCGATTACGTCCGCAAGTATAAGGGCGTGGTTGAGTACGACAGCTTTGCTGAGCTTTCTCCCGTGGATTATAACAACGATTCCGAGCAGGATGAGGCAGAGGAGATCTGGGCAGAGTACCACAACTTCTCGGACGGCGACTTTGCAAGAAATGCAGAGGGCTACGGTACCGTATATGAAAATCACACCCAGCGCAATGCCATTACGGGCGTGACCGTCAGCCATGACGACGATTTCATCTATTTCGGTATCGTGACAAAGGACGACGTCAAGCCGTACGACGGCACCGGCACCTGGCTGCGAATTTACCTCAATACCGACGGCGGTAAGGAATATCAGTACGTGCTGAACAATAAGCCCGTAGATGACCATACCAGCACGGTTGGCGTGATTGTGGACGGCTTGCGTGCCGCTGATTTCGGTGATATCGTGTATCGCTGCCAGGGCAATATGCTGCTTGTCATTGCACCTCGCGCAGTTATCGGGCTTGATCAGGATGACTTTACCGTTTGGTTCAAGGTCGCGGACAGCACCGAGGAGCTGACGAGCATTGAGGACTTTTATGATAAGGGTGATGCCGCACCTCTGGGCAGACTCAACTACGTATACAGAGGTACTAAGAAAAAGGACTGAGATAACATGACGAAGATAGATATTTTTTCCGGTTTTTTGGGCGCGGGTAAGACCACGCTGATCAAAAAAATGATCGAGCAGGCTTACAAGGGTGAGAAGCTGGTGCTTATTGAAAACGAATTCGGTGAGATCGGCATTGACGGCGGTTTCCTTGCAGAAGCAGGTATTCAGATCAACGAAATGAATTCCGGCTGCATTTGCTGCTCGCTGGTCGGCGACTTCGGTAAGGCGCTGACGCAGGTGCTGGAGCAGTATGCTCCCGACAGAATTCTGATTGAGCCCTCGGGCGTTGGCAAGCTGTCCGACGTGATCAGAGCGGTGCAGGATCTGCACGTAGAGGGCGCAGAGCTCAATGCATTCACCACCGTTGTGGATGCCGGCAAGTGCAAGATGTATATGAAGAACTTCGGTGAATTCTTTAATGACCAGGTTGCCAATGCAGGCTGTATCGTGCTTTCTCATACCGGCTCTGCAAGTGAAAAAAAGGTGGCTGAGTGTGTCGCAATGCTGCGTGAGCACAACGCTACCGCAACCATTGTGACAACCGATTGGGATGCGCTGAGTGCAGAGCAGCTGCTTGAAGCAATGGAACGCAAGGATACTTTAGCTGCTGAGCTGGAAAGATTGGAGCACGCCCACCACGAGCATCATCACCATCATCACGATCACGATGAGCATTGCGAGTGCGGCTGCCACGATCATGAGCATGAGCATCATCACCATGATCACGACGAGCATTGCGAGTGCGGCTGCCACGATCATGAGCATGAGCATGAGCATCATCACCACGATCATGACGAGCATTGCGAGTGCGGCTATGGCGGACACCACCATCATCACCATGCACATGACGTGTTCGTCAGCGCAGGTGCGGAAACTACGGCAAAATTCAACGCAGAGAAGCTTGCAGAGCAGCTTGACGAGCTTTGCGATGAGGGCAAGTACGGCATCGTGCTGCGTGCCAAGGGTATCGTAGCAGGAGACGGGGGCAACTGGATCCACTTTGACTACGTTCCCGGTGAGCCCGATATCCGCACGGGTGCTGCCGGCATCATCGGCAGACTGTGCGTTATTGGCTCGAATTTGAATATTGCTGCCATTGGCGAGCTGCTGGGTGTTACGCTCAAGCGTTCGGAGGGATAATCATGGCTAACAAAATTCCCGTATACGTTTTCACGGGCTTTTTAGAGGGTGGCAAAACGC
>JAGBXH010000452.1 GCA_017629395.1 Clostridia bacterium
CAAGGCGTATACTGCGTTTGTGTACGGGCAGTATCTGACCGTGCCCGAAAGCACCAAGCAGGCACTTTTGGCGTTTGCCGAGCAAAAGGGCTTGCACCCGGACAGACTTTCCATCATTGAAGACGTGGCAAATGCCGTACGCACGGCGGCTACGTATGAGCTTGAATACCCCGCTTGCCCCGAGGGCGAGGACGAGGTGGTGTATTTTCTGACCGAGTCAAAAAGCGGCGTCTGCCGTCACTTTGCAAGTGCGGCAACCCTGCTTTACCGCTCCTTGGGCATTCCCGCGCGCTACGTGGTGGGATATAGCACGTATGCGGCGGGCGAAGCCTGGACCGACGTCAAGGGAGCGGATGCGCACGCATGGGTGGAGGTATTTGTTACAGGACTTGGTTGGGTGCGCGTAGATCCCACTCCCGCGCTTTCAAGCACGCCCGATGACGCGCTGGTGTTGACTCCTGTTAAGATTATGGGCTACTATACGGGTCTGCCTTACGTGGTCACGCCCGAAAACGTCATCATTGCGCAGGGCTCTCTCAAACAGGGGCATACCTTGCAGAACGTGCAGGTCAGCGGTCAGCAGACCGATGCAGGCACGGGTGTTTCGGTGATTACGGGAGCACAGATCGTGGATGAGAACGGCAAGGACGTGACGGGTGAATATCACCTTGTGCTCCGCGACGGCGTCATTGAGGTCAGAAAGCCGACCCTGATTGTTACGGCAGCTACCTCCAAGAAGGTATTCGACGGAAATCCGTTGCAAAGCACTGCCTTTACCATTTCCTTCAAAAATACGGAGCTTGGTAAGACGTACAAGGTCACAGCCACGGTCAGCGGGCAGCAGACGGAGGTTGGGCAGAGCTCGAACACGATTGGCGAAGTGGTCATTACCGATATTCTGGGCAGAGACGTCACGAGCAATTTTGACGTGCAGAAAAATCACGGCACGCTCAAGGTGTACTTATATGAGCTCTCTGTTCGTTCGTCTGGCGCAAGCAAGACCTATGACGGTACGCCCTTGTCCTCTCCCGAGCTGAGCTTTGATGCGGATGCGCTTGCAGCGCGCGGGCACAGCCTGGAATACACCATGCCGAGCATTACGAGCGTAGGCACGATTTACAATACCCCCACCTGCCGCGTATTGGACGGTGCGGGCAACGACGTCACGGCAGAATACGATCTGCGCATCAGCGCGGGCGTGCTGCGCGTCAGCGCAATACAGCTGACGCTGGTGACCGACAGCGCAGAGAAGGTCTATGACGGCAGAGCTCTGCGCGCCGATGGATTTACGCTGACCAAGGGTGCACTTGCCGCAGGGCAGAGCATTGCTGCCTATCAGATCAAGGGCAGCCAGACCAACGTAGGCGTCAGTGATGCTGTCGTGACAGATATCGTCATCCTGGACGCAGACGGACGAAACGTAACGGCAAACTATCAGATCACCATCATTCCCGGTACGCTGCGCGTGCTGGCACCTTAAAGAAAGATTGACAAAATTTTCGGAGAAATACTATGATGTACGAAGCATATGAGAAAAAGGTCAGAGGATATCTTCCCCTGGCGCGCATATTCAAGGTATGCGTCAAGTGTGCGGTGCTGCTGCTGATATTGGGCGCGGTGCTGCTGCTTGGCTATCTCTCGCTGCGCGGTATTTACTTCGGAGACTATACGCTGCAAAGCGAAACGGTTGCATTTGGCGATAAGCCCGAATACGATTGCTTTGTGCTGCTTGGCACGTACAAGTGCGAATACGCAGCACCGGGCAGCGAGAATTGGGAGGCGGATCAGCCCACCGCCCCCGGCACGTATGCGGTGCGCGCGGTCATCACCAAAGGCTTTTTGGGCAAAAAGATCTATAGCGAGGCGGGGACTGTGACGCTGTACCGCCGCGAGGTCACGCTGCGCCCCGAGGGCAAGAGCGCCAAGTTTGAATACGGCGAAGAGCCCGTATTCGGCAAGCATTGGCAGATCGACGGCGTGCTCGCCAAGGGGCACAGCGTGGATATGGCTGCACTCTCCTATTTCACCTATGACGGACGCGGCGGCGCGATCTGCCATATTGACCCCGACAGCGTGATCATTCGCGATAAAAAGGGCAATAACGTGACCGCGGGTTATGCGCTGACCTTTACGCAGGGCACGGTCAAGGTCAAGGCAAGGCAGATCACGGTCGTGGTCGCGGATGAGATCAAAAACGGAAAGCCCGTCAACATCACCAAGGTTTACGACGGGCAAAGCGCAAGCACAACGCACTTTGAGTTGACCAAGGGCAAGCTGTTTGGCGGGGATGAGATCGTGATCACACCGCACAGCATCTCTGCCGACGTGGGCAGGCATGAAAACCGCGTGACGGTCACGGTGGTCAACCAAGCAGGGCAGGACCGTACGGCATACTATAATGTGAACGTGGATGCCTGCAAGGTGGTCATTGAAAAGAGAGCGCTGACTGTTACCACGCCCGACGTGACGTTGGAATACAACGGCTCTCGCCAGTACCCCGATCGGTATGCGATCAAGAGCGGAAGCCTGGTGCAGGGGCAGTATGCGGAGCTTGTACATAACGACAAGACCGGTGCAACCGAGGTGACGAGCCGTCCGCAGGAAAACCGCGTGCAGCTCAAAATTATGCAAGACGGGCGCGACGTGACCAAGAATTACAATATTACGTACGAATACGGCTCGTTGACCGTCAAGCCGCGCAAGATCCATTTACGCAGCGAGGACAGCTATGGGCTGATCTATAACGGACAAGAGCAGAGCTGGGCAAATTATCGCATAGACAGCGGCTCGCTTGGCGCAGGGCACAGCGTCAAGATCAAAAAGGCGGCAACGCAAAAAATTCCGGGCAGTACACAAAACGTGCTTGATTTTGCCATTGTGTCAAATAGCGGCAAGGACGTGACCAAGAATTACGATTTGACCACCGCATACGGCACGCTGACCGTCGAAAAGGGTGCGCATTTGCACCTGAAGCTGCTGGATCTGGCGAAAACGTACGATGCCGCAGCGCTTGATCCTTCCGAGTATGACGTCAAGCAGCTGATCAGCGTAGCGGACGGCTCGCTGTTCAAGGATGATACCATTGAGATCGTCAGCACGCGGGGCACGCAGACCGATGCGGGCGTGAGCACGTATACCGTGACCTATCGCATCATGCACAAGGAAGGACTTGGCAAGGCAGTGGACGCGACCGATTGGTATGCAAGTGCTTTGCAAAACGAGGGCAGGCTGACCGTCAACAAGCGCACCTTGGAGATCAAGTTTGATCCCATTACCGTGCAGTATACGGGGGAGGCGGTGACGGCACAGTATCCAAAGGATCTTTCCGAGCGGGAGCTGCGCGGCTTTGAGGGCAAGGGGCACAGGGTAGTGCTGGATGCAAACGCCTTTGCACAGAGCGTGACGTACAACAAAAACGGCGTACCCACCCCCGCTCCCGTGTCGATCGGCTCGTACGGCTATACCGTTCCCACGGATCTGATCAAGGTCGTGCTGGACGACGGCAGCGGTGCGGACAGAACGCACAACTATGAATTCAAATTTACGGGCAATACCATTCAAATAAAAGGCATCAGCTTGACCTTGCGCGCGCCGAGCGGCAGCAAGGCGTATGACGGACAGCCGCTTTCTGCAGAAGGCTTTTCGCTTTCCTCGGTGGAACAGACCTGGGGAGCTGACGGCTACCGCGCCACCTACACGCTGTCGGGCAGCCAGACGGGCGCGGGCACGGGCAGCCTGAACGTGCAAAACGTGCAGGTCTGGGATAAGAGCGGCAATAACGTGACACAGAACTTTGAGATCAAGACGGTGTCGGGCAAGCTGACGGTTACGCCGATCTCTATCTCTGTCAGGACGTCGAGCGGCAGCAAGGTATATGACGGACAGCCCATGGATAACGCCACGCAAGTGACGCTGACGGAGGGCAGGCTGATCGCGGGGCACACGCTGGGCGGTGCAATCAAGCCGGATTATATCACCGACGTGGGCACGTACGATAACGACCGCATCACGCCCAAGGTCTATTCTGCCACGGGGCAGGACGTGACGGGCAATTATCTGATCACGGTCAACCCCGGCAGATATACAGTCAAGCCCGCAGCCTTGCACATTGGCACACCCTTGGTGCAGGGTGAGTATTCGGGTCAGCCCTATGACGGCAAGTGTGACGGTACCTCGTCTGCCCAGGGTCTTGCCAAAGGGCAAAAAGTGGAGCTCAACGTCGTGTCAAGCGGCATTGAGCTTGGCAGACACCCCATGCAGGTCAAGGGATACCGCGTGCTGGACGCACGCGGACGCGACGTAACGAGCAATTATACGGTCACGGTGGAGAACGGCGAGATCGAGATCGTGCCGCGCAAGATCACGGTGGTCACGGGCAGCAGCACCGTCGAGTATGATCAGGTGCCTGCGCTCAGCCACAGGATCGACGTAGGCGGCTCGGGTCTGATCGAGGGACACGAGATCCGTGCAACCTTTACCTATCCCGATGGTATTCGGGAGATCGGCAGCTCGGTGCAGAATTCGCTGGAATCAATCCGCGTTGTCGATGAGCGCGGCAGGGACGTGACCGCGTATTATAAGATCAATCCCAATTACGGTATGCTGCGCGTCAAGCCCATTGAGATCCTCATTGCCACGGGCAGCCGGACCAAGCCGGTCTACGATGGACAGCCCATCACGGCGAATTACTGTAAGGTAACGGAAGGCAAGCTGCTTGCAGGGCATGAGCTGTACGTGACGTACAAGTATGCGGACGGCGTTGCAGACGTGGGCAAGTGGAAGAACGATCTGATCGATATCCGCATTTTGGATCAGAGCGGTAAGAACGTGACGTACATGTACGCATGCACCGTTGATGTGGGCGTGCTGGAGATCACAGCACCTTACGTGCTGCCGATGCAGACCTTTGATGCAGAGAAGATATACGACGGCACCCCGCTTACAAGCGAGCAATATGAGATCTTGGGCGAGCTGCTGCCCGGCCATGAGATCGCGGGGGTCAATCCCGCGAGCCTTGAGCTGGTGGGCGAGGTGGAAAACAGGCTGACGCTGATCATTATGGATGCAAACGGCAAAGAGGTCAGCAAGAATTACGAATTCTTCTATGAAGCAGATACGCTGGGCATGCTGCGCATCACGCACAGAGAGCTGCGATTTATTCGCATGGACGAGCATATCGTGCTGACCTATAACGGCACGACCAAGCTGCCGGTATCGCAAGCGCAGATCGAGGTAGAGGGCTTGGTCGCAGGGCAAAAGATCATGCTGCCCATGCAGGTGGAATCTCCCGAGATCGGTCGCAAGTTTGCGTACGAATTTGGTGACGTGCGCATTTACGACGCGCGCGGACGCGACGTGACGCATTGCTATCACTTTGAGCTACCGTCGGCAGAATCGTGTCTGACGAGCGTTACGGTCGAGCCTGCAGAGCTGACGCTGTATCTGCCCTCCTCCTATACTAAGGAGTATGATGGCAGGGGTGTGAGCGTCGAGCAGGCGGGCTACCGTCCCATGGGACTTGCATCGGGACACCGTGTGGAGTACGTGGCAAGCGAAACGCCTGCCGAGCCCGGCAGCTATACCATAGGCTTTACCGAGTGGGCGGTATACGATCAGAGCGGAAACGACGTAACTTCAAACTATACAGTCAAGGCAGAATCCTGTCGGGTATCGGTTACTTTACTGAACATCAAGCTGACCAGCGAGAGTGCGACCCGCCACTATAACGGTCAGGAGCTGACGTGCCACGCGTTCAAGAAATATAAGCTTCCCGCGGGCTATACCCTGGAGGCGGTCTTTACGGGCACGCAGACCGAGGTCGGCAAGAGTCAGAACACTTTTGAGGTGACGGTATACGACGAAAACGGCAACGATATCACCGCATATTGCAACATTTCCAAGAGCTTTGGCACGCTGGAGGTGTGGGATCAGATCGCTCTTACGCTGCAGTCGGGCAGTGATATGATGATATTCGACGGCACACCGCTTGTCTGCCATGAGCTTGGCGCGTACAA
>JAGBXH010000453.1 GCA_017629395.1 Clostridia bacterium
ATGCTACGTCAACCGTTTTATGGACTATCCCCTGCTCTCCACGCGCTACCTTCTGTGGGGCAACTACAAGTACGATCTGACGGGATATCTGCATTGGGCGACCAATACCTATCAGCCCGGTCAAGACCCCTTCAGACAGAACTGCCCCTCGCACACCAATGCCGACTCCACCATTTTCCTGCCTCCGGGAGATACCCACCTCATTTATCCCGGACAGCACGGCCCTTGGCTGTCTGCACGCGGTGAAGCGCAGCGCGAGAGTGCCGAGGAATGCGAGATGCTCAAGGTGCTTGCCAAAACGGACAAGCAGACCGCAGACGCCATCTGCCAAAAGGTGTTCCGCTCCTTCTGCGACGTGGAATACGACGTGCAAAAATTCCGCGCGGCAAGAAAGCAATTGCTGATTGCGCTGAGCGACATTACATAATCGAACAAAGAAAAAGAACCGTCGGGCACGTGCCCGACGGTTCTTTTGTATCAAAATTACTCCGCACGCTTCCATGCGCGGACGATGCGGATATCGCCCTTTTGCCAGGTCATTTCCAGCACGTCACCGGGACGCACCAGCACGATCTGCTCATTTTCCTCGGTAAACGCCACGCGATATACGTTGCCGTCCTGCGCGGTGACGTACGCATAGGTACTGCCGTCCAGCGTCAGGAACTTGACGTCCGCGACCGTGACGCTGCCCTGCTCGGTCTCTGCGGGATTCTCGGTATTCACACCCGCGCCCGACAGCATTTTCAGATACGCTGCCACGGCATCCTGCTGCGTCTCTCCCGTTGCCACCATGGTGTACTGGCGCACGTTGACAAGCGCATACAGCTTGACAAGTCCGTTGTTATCCTTGAGCACCATGATATAGGTGGGCACGCCCGAGATATTGACCAAGGACGGGAAGGAGGCGACGTATTCCTTTTCCTGCACCTCGCCCTCGGCAGCGTGCATAGCCGAATGCTCCTCCGCACCGATGACGGGATAGAACCGATACTCACCCGTGCGCGCATTGGATAGAATAAAGCCGATATTGGATGCATCCGAGGTCACCGATGTGACACCCGTGAAATACCACACGTCGTCGTCAAACATCAGATAACCAAAGTCATCGGTGGTCCGCTTGCAACCCTTATTACCGATGATGCTGTTGATAAAGCCGCCCGAGTAAATGCCCTGCCAGTCGTATTTTTCGCAAGCAAGGTCACCGTCAAACACGATATCCACCCACTGCGGCACGTCCTCGACTGCGTACAGCGTGCTGCTGCCGTCCATGGGATTGAAAATAATCAGCTCTTCCACGTCATAAGCGCCAAACAGCCCCACGCGACGCGTATAGCACGAAATGCAATAGTAAGGATTGCCCTGTTCGTCAACCTCAAAGCTGACGTCCTGCAGATCAAAGATCTTGGTGGGATAGTCAAAGCGCACCTTGCGCATCAGATCATCACCAAAATAGCCGCTCTGCGCATAGCGGATGCCGCCCTTGGCTTCGTAATACTCTGCGGTATTGCCCAAGGTGTCCACCATGATGTAACCGGGAATGCCGTTTGCACGGTTACCGATCCATTTGAAAAATCCGTCGTACTCCAGGTGCGTGATCTTGATGGGCTTGCCCTTGTAGTTGATCTGCGTATAGTCATCGCTGACCACGTACTGCGACACCACGCCCGCAAGCGCGCCTAACTTACGGTCGCCCAGCATGCGGGCGGAGTTGGTGTCCATGAGTGCTATGTTGGTGATCTCCTTGGTTTCGGGCATATCCGCATTAAAATCGCGCTCCTCTACCGTGATCACTTGTGCATAAGCGGTAGCATTGAACACAACCGACGAAATGACCGTGCCAATGCCCAGCACCGCGAGCGGAATGGCGATCAGCACACACATGACGGTCGAAAGCGCGCCTTTGCCAAACAAAAGCTTCCAAGAGGGGGCACCCGCACCTTGCTTTTGTCCGTTGAGCAGTTTGACAAGATTAAAATTCTTGATCGAGCTACCAAACGCACCAACATCCAAAGCACGCAAGGCAATGGCAATGCACACAAAACAAAACGTCAGAAAGAACCAGAACTGCACGCTTCTCGGATTGAGGGGCGGCAGCACGAAATAATAGTACACGCCGATGGCGCACGCTGCTGCGATCAGCCGCAGGACGGTAAATATTGCCGCACCAAGCCTATCGGGCGCGGCTTGATGATCGGTTTTTTTAGCCATAAGGAATTCCTCCTTGTCTTTTTTCTCATTATAGCATATTTTTCCGTGCTTGTCAAATATATCTATAGTGAACAAAACAATGCACAAACGGAGGGGTTTATGAGAA
>JAGBXH010000454.1 GCA_017629395.1 Clostridia bacterium
CGTGGACGGAATGACGATCTTGGACTGCATGCAATCCCCAATGCCGACCACCTCATACGCATTGCCCTGCTTGGTCAGCGCATACGAAAGCCCGACGGCTTGCTCCTCCGCCTCGGTGTCCATGGTCTTTTGTGTCCGGTCTTCCGGTGTTTCGGTAATCCCGAAATCGGCATCCGGAATGTGCTCCTGCTCCTTTTGCTCCCATGATTCCAGTAATTCATACACAAGACCATGGCTGCAACCTGTCAACGCCATGCACAGCAAAAGCACCCATATCAACAAACAGATAAATACGGTTTTTTTCATCGTTTAATCCGTAAACACCGTATGCATTTTCAAGGTATAGCTCACCTGATATATGCTGCCCGAGTTGATACTGCCCGATGCCGTGATCACGGTTTTGATCTCGGTCAGCTTGCCGTCCTTGATGGTGACGGTCACGGTCTGGGTTGCCGATTTGTACGTGCCGTCCATAGACTCAAAAATCCCTTCAAGCTCAGACGCATCTCCCAACGCCTGCTCGATCTCCCAGACGCCGTTGCCCTTATCCGTAATATTGGTAATAGATTCGGCATGATAGCCGTACGTACTGTCATTGATCAGCATCTCGACCAAGGCTCTTGCTTCCTGCTCGGTCTGCGGCTCGGAATAAGACTCGCCCTCCATGGTCACCGTGCAAGCACCGTTCTCGTAAGCAAGCTTCATGCTGACGCTGTCGTACTCCGCCGTGACGTCATAATAAAATTTTCCATCCCTGACGCCGTACAGCACCGTGTCGGTCTCGGTGAATTTTTCGGTTTGTCCCATTGCCTTGAACGTCTGCTCCTGCACGTAGCGGAAGGAGCCCTCTTCTGCCTCGTATCTGTCCTTGATGAGCTTGGTGATTTCCTTGCGGATGGCAAGGTCGTCCACCTCTTTGTATTTGGATGCGTCGATGGTGTCCGTCACGCGCGTGACACCGTCACCCACAGCCACCAGCTTCATGCGCACGTCCAGCACGGGAGTTTGCTTTGCATCCTCGTCGACATCAAACTCAAACTCCATGGAGATATCGGTCACACGGAAGTTCTCGTCTGTCAAGAACGTGACCTTTACGTCCACGATGTCCGCACCGAACACGTCCAGCTCCTGTGTAGACAAAGCGCTTGTAATACCGTTGACAGCCTTCTTGGTATATCCCGAGTAGATCAGCGTCCAGGTTTCGTCCTCGTTTTTCGCAAATTCTGCGTTGGTGCAATCCGTAATATCCGTGTCTATACTGCTCTCTTCTCTGTCCGCCGCAAGATACGTCGCGTATTCCTCTGCCGTCATCTTGCTGTACAGCTTGCGCTCGTAGCCGTCCTCACTGCGGAATTCAAACGCCTTTCCGTCCATGAACGCGCTGATGGCGCGCGATTCCTGATCCAGATCCAGCTCATCGCATTTCATTGTAATCTTTGTGTCGCTGTAATAGTAATAATCGTCACTGCTGTCCTCGATCAGCGTACCCGTAGCACTTGACTCTACGGCATACCCCTCGACCACCATGACCATATCCATTTCCATGGCGATCTCGTGGGAATCAAAGCCCTCCATGACTTCTCCGATGCGTTCCCACAGCTCCTCTGCCGTCTTGGGGTCGGGGCGCAGCGCGTCCTTCAGAGTCTGACAAGATGCAAGCAGCATCGCGCACGCCAGCAAGGCACAAATGATAAGCGTTCTTTTTTTCATGATCTTTCCTCCTTTGCAGAAAAATGGATCGCTCTACTTATATAGACGCAAAAAAATCAAAAAAGTTCGCGTTTTTTGAAAATTTTTTCGTTTTTTTTGCTCACCAAGTGCACAAAGCAGCTTTTCCGAAGAAAAGCTGCCTTGAACGTGTCGGTGTTTCCCGGCTTTTGCGGGAGCAAGACCCCTGTAGCGGCGGGAGCAAGGTCTCACTGCGGCTCGGTCACATTCGCGTTCTGACATGCCACAGGCATGTCATTCATTGCGCTCGTGCCGCTTCGCTCCCCCGCCCTACGGCGCAAAGTGCATCATCCAAGACTGCCCGGCTTGCCCTTTTGCGAGAAGTCGATCCGCACGCCCTCGCGATAGTGCGTAATGCCGTACTTTTCGCAGATATCGTAAATTCTGTTCAGATACTCCTTGCAATTCTTGCTCTTGAGCTGCGCCATATAGTACGCCTGCACCATGGACTTTTCCACGTGCGCCTTGTGCACCTCGGCCTGCGCCTCTTCCAGCGCCTTTTCCCACAGTGCCAGCATCTCTTCTGCAAACGGAGTTTGCTGATCTCTGTCCATATGGTGCATCAACATATTCTCAATGCTGTCGTAAATGCCTACGTGGTTGTGCGAAGCCGCCTCGGTGGTCACGTCAATATACGCGCGGATATGCTCCCAGCCTGCGCCGTAGTAG
>JAGBXH010000058.1 GCA_017629395.1 Clostridia bacterium
CAGCTTCTCACCCTGTACTCTTCCCTTGAATACGTTGATGGGAGGAGTGCCGAGGAACTTTGCAACGAACAGGTTTGCGGGATCATCGTACACCTCCTGCGGAGCACCGATCTGCTGTACCACGCCAAGCTTCATGACTACGATCATATCGGAAATGGACATAGCCTCTTCCTGGTCGTGCGTAACGAATACGGTGGTAATACCGGTCTCCTTCTGGATACGGCGGATCTCTTCTCTGGTCTGCAGACGAAGTCTTGCGTCCAGGTTAGAAAGAGGCTCGTCCAAAAGCAGCACGCGAGGCATCTTGACCAAAGCTCTTGCAATCGCAACTCTCTGCTGCTGACCGCCCGACATTTCGCTGGGCTTACGGTCCATCAGATCCTCGATCTGCACAAGCTTAGCAGCCTGATAAGCGCGCTCCAGCATCTGCTCCTTGGTCATCTTGTCCTTACCCTTGAGGTTCTGCAAGGGGAACATAATGTTCTGCTTGACAGTCATGTGGGGGTAAAGCGCGTAGTTCTGGAACACAAGTCCTACGCCACGGTTTTCGGGAGAAAGCGATGTTACATCCTCATCTCCAAAGAAAATCTGTCCGCCCGAGGGCTTCTGCAGACCACTGATCATGTAAAGAGTGGTACTCTTACCGCAACCGGAAGGGCCAAGCAGACCTACCAGCTTACCGTCGGGAATGGTGAAGGTAAAATCGTTTACCGCGATGACCTCACCGCCCGCCTTTTTGTTACGGCTGGGGAAGATTTTCGTTAGATTTCGCAATTCGACTTTCATGTCATCTAACCTCCATGTATTTGTTTATATACTTTTTTAATAGTATCAGTAGGGAGAATTTGCCACGTTTTCCTCGTGGATCTTCTTTTTGTAATCAAGCAAAGCCTGCTCACTCTCAAAGACCATCTGCGTGGAAAGATCCACCACGCAGCAATCCGCGATCAGATCGTGCAGAGCGGATCTCGTACGCGTTGCAAGCATGGCGACCACTTCCAGCAGCACCAAGCCCAAGATCACGACGGGACCGACGATACCGATGATGCCAAAGAACATCATGATCAGCACGAACAGCGGCAGCACCGTTTCAATGGTGAATTTGCCGAACAGCATGCGCACGAACAGCACAAGGCGGGACGCCTTGACGGTATTGGTACGGATCACACCGATGGAAAACAGCTTTTTGCCAAGCGTTTGCCCGTTGCCGAAAATCATGGGCACGGCAAATTCCAAAATCGCATATGCGGCAAAGGTGCTGACAAGGCAGATCACCAGCGAATAGTTCAACAAAAGAAAGGCAGCCGCTTGAATGGTATCGTTCTCGCTGATGGCTTTATCCAGCCTTTCATACATTTCCTTTTGCTGCTCGGTCATCTGGCTGTATCCGACAGAGAGGTCAAGCTCGCATCCGTATTCGGCTTCTATCTTCTGCTTTTCAATATCTCTTTCATGCTCTATATTGTTATAATGCAGCTCATACTTCATCGCCATTGACATCAGCGAGGCAATGCCCACGACAACCACGATCATAATGACCAGATCGAAAAGAAACGCAGAAGCTCTTTTCCAAAAGCTTGCTTTTTGCAGATCGTATATCATTTTCATGCGCTCCTTTTTTCAAAATTGTACGTGCACTCCGCCCAAGGCCACACATACCCATACTATTATATCATACCACATCTTACGACAAAACACAACACTTTTTTGCAATATTGTTCCCCTATTTTTCAAATTCGGTGAATTTCACAAAACAGCGCAAAAACATCGCTCCATTATTTATTATACAGCAATATAGCAATGAAAAACGCCGTCAAGCCCTGTTTAGCCGACGGCGTTTTTTGGTTGTTTATGCATAATTTTCTATAATATTGATAAGCTGCGCAGGCGAGGAAGCGACCTGCTCTGCCCCCATACCGTACAAGACCTCGGCAGGACGGTAGCCCCAGCACACGTCCAAGGCGTGCATTCCCGCATTCAATGCGGTCTTGACGTCCACGTCGCTGTCGCCTATATACGCACATTCGTGCGGCTCGGCTCCCATCATGCGTGCCAGCATGAGCGGCACGGCGGGATCAGGCTTGGGTGCGCGATCCGTGCGAAAGCCCTCGGCAGCGACAAACGTACCTTTTGGAAACAGCTGCGCGACCAACGCCTTGACGAATTCGTCCTGCTTGTTGGAATTGACCGCCAACGGATACTTCCCTTTCAGCTGTTCGATCAGCGCGGGAATGCCGTCGTAGGTCGTATCGGTGTGCATATACACCTCGGCATAATGACGGTTATACGCCTCGTACAACGCGTCGACACGCGCGTCGTCCTCGCGGTATTCCGAGGGAAGCGCATTCCTTGCATAATCTCTTGCGCCCATGTTGATAAATTCATATACCTGCGCCTCGTCGATCTCGGGATATCCCAGCTCGGCAAGTGCCAAATTCATGCCCTCGGCAATAGCGGGCAGCGTATGTGCCAGCGTGCCGTCCAGATCAAATATCAATGCCTTTAACATGCTTTCAATCTCTCTTTCTCTTGATACACAGCGCAGCTGCAGGCAACGCGATCAGCAAAGCAGCAAACGCAATGGATTTGCAGCCCTGCTGATCTGCGGGCGGGTCTGCTTCGGTTGATTCGGATGTCGATTCTTCGGGTGTGGGTTCAGTCGTGACCGGCTCGTACTCCGGCTTCATGCCCGCGTTATCCGAGGTGCTGACGTAGCTGTACTTGAAACGCATACCGGGAGCAACGTCACCCGAGGTATAAAAATCAAGAATGTCACCGCTGAACGTCGTATATTCCCAAGTACCGTCCGCTCTCTGCGTGCCTGTATCG
>JAGBXH010000455.1 GCA_017629395.1 Clostridia bacterium
CTTCAGGTTAGCCTTGCCGATGCCCTCGATGGTCAGACCTACGCTGTTTTCACCCGGATCAAACACACCGTCCTTGCCGGTGCAGTCGTCCTTAAACTTGAGCATGACGTTACCGTTGTCAAGTGCGTATACGTCCTTTGTTTTGCCCTTATAAATCAGATTCATAATAAGAAGCTCCTTTGCGGAATAAATTTACAGCATAATTGTACCACGAAATTTGCAATTTGTACAGAGTTTTTTTGAATAAATATCAAAAAATCACGAAAAATTTCTTGTTGATTTTGCCGTAGTATGCCGTTTTGCGATCAATCAGCCAGCCACTCGGAGAGCACCTGATTGTGCGCTACGCTGACGCCGCTTTCCGAGAGCGTAAACAGCGTGACCATGGGCTCCTTCTCGTTGCCCGAGGTGTAGGAGATCAGTCCCTTGTTGCTGACAAGCTTGTTGATGCCGTCGTAGCCAAACAGCGTTTCGTACTTTGCCGTGCCCGCAGCAACCTCGTCCACGAATTTGTTGTAGTATTCTTGTGAGATCGTGCTGCCTTGGTCGTGTCGGTCGGTCTTGTCAATAAAGAAGGACATTTGATAGTTTGCGCCGCCGTGGCCCACGATGACCGTGTGTCTGCCGTTGCGGGCGTCTCCCTCAAGGCGGCTGCCCATGGGAATCAGACCGTAGGATGCCTTGGTGTTGGTGTAGATGAGTTTGATGTTCTTCCAGTTATGCGAGCCGTCACCCGTGTTAAAGCCATGGTGTGTTACCTGCAGCATCTCGGCTTCAAATGCGGCTTTTTCATAGTTATCCCAGGTCAGAGCTGCCGCTGCCTCGCCTGCGTCGCCCATAAAGAGCGCGCCCGTGCTACCGCACTCGGCAAGCATGATCAGGGAAGTGTCGTTGTAGTAAGCAATGGTCTTGTCGGGTGCATACATCATTTCGGGTGCGTACAGGATCTTGACGGTCAGATTGTCAAAATGATAAGCAAGACCTGCGTGGGGTACGATGTGCTGTACGCCGGGGTAATACTCGTACATCTTGTTTTCAAAGTTGACGGAATCAAAGGTAGAGGCGGTCAGCGTACCGGGACTGGGAGGGAAGCTGTACATGGCGTAGGTTAGTTCAACCTGATCGCCCATATTTTTGCCAAAGCCGGTAAATGCGGCTCTGTGATCCTTGTGACCGTGCGAGAAGATCCAAGCGGTGATCAGGTATTTGCCATCTGCATTCTTAGCAATATCCAGCTTATCCAGCGTGTTGAGAATATTGTTGCGGCAATCCTTGTTATTAAAGCCACCGTCAATGATCACGGCGCTGCCGTCCGAGAGCTTGTAGATATAGCACATACCGTTGATAGGGTTATCGGTCTCCTCAATGCGGGCAATGCCGATCTGCGCCAGCGTCACCTCGCCCGTGCCTGTTTTTTCATTAGGTGTAAGCACGGAAAGCGTTGCTTGATTATAAGGCTCCCAGATTGCATATGCGCCGCCGGCGGTATTTTGCAGCGTGACCATGCTTGTGTTACCGTACAGCACAACGGTCTCCATCTTGGCGTTGTCCAATAGCGTCACTTCAATGGGGGCGTAGCCTGCCGCAGTGAAAGCGTCTTTGATCTCTGCCCAGTCGTTATTGAGCAGAACCTGTCGGGTCTTGGTGCCAATCTCCATGATCACTGCATCGGCATCCAAGCCCTGTACGACCTGCTCGGGGGGCAGAGCCTGCTCGGGCGGAATGGTGGGGGTAGCGTCGCTCGCGCCTTGGCTTTCGGTTTGCGTGGTGTCCTCGGGGACGGGCGGCGTTTGCGTGTTACACGCGCTCAGAACGCTTGCAAGCAAGAGCATGCAAAGTAATAATGACAAAAGCTTTTTCATGTCGGATCCTCCGTTTGCATAAATTCTATACCCATTATAGCACAGAGTTGCAATGCGGTCAAGAAAGTATTGACAATATGTGAGTTTTCGTGTACAATATAATGGTAAAATAGTTTATCCGTATGTGGATAAAGGGAGGAACAAAATGAAGAAAATCATGATTTGGGTGCTGGTTGCCGTGATGGTACTGCCCGTTTTGTTGGTTTCCTGCGTTGAAGGAGATCAGGGAGACCAAACAGACAGCACTGTTGCAGGTAGCGAGCAGCTTGAAACCAGCAACGACCGCGACGATCTCGGCGAGGTCGATCTGGGCGGCAGAGATATCACCGTGATCTCTCGCGTAGAGAATGTAAACCAGAGCGAGGTTTATGTTGAAGAGACCGATTCCGATCCCATCAACTCTGCGGTGTACAGCAGAAATTTGGCACTTGAGGAGCGTCTGAAGTGCAAGATCAACGTCGTGCAGCTGTTGCCCGAGGCAGGCAGCGTAGCAGGCGAGGCGGTGGACGAGGTGTCCAACATGGTTATCGCGGGCGGCACAGATTACAATATCGTTGCTAACTGCTCCTATACCTCTATGACGCTTGCGCTCAACGGACGCATGACCGACCTGCGGAATACGCAGTACATTGATTTTGACAAGAATTACTGGTCCCAGGGCTTTAACGATGCGCTGTCCTACAAGAATTCGCAGTTCTTCGTGACCGGACCTATGTCGCTGTCCTATTATCGCTATATGTTCGTCACCCTGTTCAACAAGCGCGTCCTGGAGGATGAGGGCATGGGCGATGAGCTTTACGAGGTTGTGGAAAACGGCGAGTGGACCATTGACTACATGACCGGCATTGTCGAGAGATTTTACCGTGACCTCAACGGTAGCGGTAGCCGCGACGGTGCAGACCTGTACGGCTTCTGCGCACGTATCGGCCCCACCAGCTCCATGATGGACGGTTACTGGGAGGGCTCGGAGATCTGCGTGCTCAAAAAAGACGAGGATAATGCCTACGTGTATGAGATCGACCAGGAGCGTCTGTCCGATTCTCTGGACGCTGTTCTGGCACTTTTGAACAGCTCCGGCTCGTTTACTGCCACCACCAATGCAGGGGATGGCGACGTGCTGACCAAGTTTGCACAGGACGAGTCTGTTATGATCAATTACCGCCTGATCGCGGTAGAGGACCCTACCATCCGTAATATGACAAACGATTACGGTATTCTGCCCATCCCTAAGCTGAACGAGTCGCAGGATTATAAGACCCACGTACAGGTTGAGGTCATTCTGTACGGCGTGCCCTCCACCTGCTACGATCAGATCGACGATCTGGGCATCTTCCTGGAGGCGTATGCATCCGAGAGCTATAACCGCGTCAAGCCCGCATACTACGAGGTTGCACTGACCAGCAAGTACGTCAAGGACCAGCAGTCTGTTGATATGCTTGACCGCATTGTCAACAGCGTTGCCATCGACCCTGTCAACCTGTACTGCGCAAGCTTCAACTTTACCAGCGGCAGTATCCGTTCGGTGCATGAATCCGGCACCAATACGGTTGGCTCTATGATCCGGAAAAACGAAAAAACGCTGAAAAAGAGCGTGGAAAAACTCAACAAAGCACTGGACAAGATTCTGGAGCAGCAAGGAAATTAAAGCGTTTTAAGCCCGCCCCTAAGCAAGGGGCGGGCTTGCTTTTTTGCCGGGTCTTGACAAATTCCCGAAAATATGCTATAATGAATGCAAAGAATGATCCCCATACTATATATGAGGTATAAGCCTGCGATAGGGGCAGGCGTTTCTACAGACCACCGATAATGGTTGACTACCGGATGCACCGATAGTCAGCCATTTTTTGTTTTTTTGCATATCAGCGGAGCATCGTGCATAGTATATTGGATAACTTGAGAACAGGAGGTGTTTTATGAAACTCAACATAGACGGCAGAGAAGTACAAGCAAAAGCAGGAGAATCGCTGCTCGATATGATCACGAAAATGGGCTTGCGCACGGGAAATTTGTCCGATGAGCCGCTGGCTGCCAAAATTGCGGGCGACGTTTTTACGCTGAATTATATCCCTCTGCGCGAAAAGGACGTGCTGCCCGACAGAGAGTCCAAGCGGCGTGCCATGGCTGCCTCGGGCGGAAAAATCAGGCTGCTGCGCTATGCGGATGCCCAAGGGCGGGCGGCGTATACGCGCACGGCACAATTCGTGCTGTTTTTGGCGATCCACGAGCTGTGGCGCGGGGCAAGGGCAACCATGCGCTGCACGCTGGGAACAGGACTTTACATCAAGGTCACGGGGGCAGATCATTTCTCGGTCGAGCGGCTGCGTGAGCGCGTAGATGACATCATATCCCGCGATATTGTGTTAAACTTCCGCCGCATCCCCACGGGGGAGGCGATTGCGCTGTATACCGAGCGCGGACAGACCGACAAGGCGCGCTTGCTTTCCTACCGCACGCATCCCACGCTGGACGTGTACGAATACGGTGATTTTGCCGATTATTTTTATGGCGAGATGATGCCGAGCACAGGGTACTTGCAAAGCTTTGCGATCGAACCGACAGCGGACGGCTTTGTGTTCGTATATCCCGATGCGTCAGATCCCACCCGTCCCGCTGCATACCGTGAGATGGAGCATTACTACAGCGTGTACAGTGAGGGGATTGCGTGGGGCAATCTGATGGGCTGCCGCACGGTGGCGGATCTGAACGAAATGGTGGATTCGGGGCAGGTGCGTGAGCTGATTCGCGTGAACGAGGCGTTGCATGAAAAGAAATTTTCGCAGGTGGCGGACATGATCTGCGCGCGCGGTGCGCGGGCGGTCATGCTGGCAGGTCCCAGCTCCTCGGGCAAGACCACCTCTGCCAACCGTCTTGCCACGCAGCTGCGCGTGCATGGCAAAAAGCCGATTTTAATGAGCCTGGACGACTACTATATCGACCGCGACAAGATCGCGCCGGGGCAAGACGGCAAGGTAGATCTTGAGCACATCAATACCATTGATACAGCCCTTTTCGGGCAGCATTTGCGCGCCTTGCTGGCAGGGGAGCAGGTGGAGATCCCGTGCTTCAATTTCAAGCACGGCAAACGGGAATGGCACGGACATTTTTTGCAGCTGGATGAGGATTCGGTCGTGATCGTCGAGGGCTTGCACGCGCTCAATCCCGTCATGCTACCCGAGGGGCTTGCGCCCGAGGCGGTATTCAAGCTGTTCGTCTGCCCCCTTTTGCCGCTCAATCTTGATCTGCACAATCGCATTCCGTCCAGTTACCTGCGGCTTTTGCGCCGCATCGTGCGCGATTACGAATCCCGCGGCGCGTCGGTAAGCAAAACGCTTTCCATGTGGGAGTCGGTGCGCGCGGGCGAGGCGAAGTGGATCTTCCCGTTCCAGGAGCAGGCTGACGTGATATTCAACAGCTCCACGCTCTATGAGCTGGCGGTGCTCAAAAAGCATATTTTTCCGCTGCTTGTAGCGGTTGAGCCCGACGACGAATATTACGAGGAGGTACGCGCCATCGTCAAGGTACTCAATTTCGTGCACAGCGCCGACGTGGACGACGAGATCCCACCCACCAGCCTTGTACGTGAGTTTATCGGCGGCAACAGCTTTTACAGGTGAGGTATCCTGCGCCGTAAGCGGAAGGTAATGCGGGGGCAGGTATAAAACGAAAGCAGAAGTCTGTGTAAGACTTCTGCTTTCTGTTTTGCAGTACGTACTCAAATCTTTATGCCGAACGTATCTCCGTTTTCTCGGATCACCTCAAC
>JAGBXH010000456.1 GCA_017629395.1 Clostridia bacterium
AAAACGCCCAGCGCGGGCAGCAAGGTTTTGACGTGTTCCATGGACCAGAGTTGCATAAAATCAGGTATCCTTTCCCGGCAATGCCGCAATTTCTTGGTTTCATCATAGCACAGGGAAAATGCGGTGTCAAGAAATCGGGGTGACATTTAAGGTATTAAGATTGGGAAAGGTATGGGTGATGCGTAGGGGAGCATTGCATATGCTTACGCGGAAATCATGCGGGCGATTCGTTCAGTCGCCCCTACGGGGTGCGCGGGCGATTCGTTCAGTCGCCCCTACGGATTTTCAAACTGTAGGGGGCATTCACGAATGCCCCGCAAAAGCAACGGGGCGGATACAAAATCCGCCCCAAGGGGTATTTTTATTGTTTTTTCATCTGCCGCAAAAAGAGCAGCACAGCCCCGATTATGGCGGCAACAGCGTAGCCCATGACCCACGCAAGGTGAGGGAGGATATCCCCGAAATTGCCCGCAATGGCAGCGCGCTCCATTTCCACGGCATGCACAAAGGGCAGGACGTAGGCAGCGCTCTTGAAAAAACCTCCAACCAGCGCAAGGTCAAACCAGATGCCCGAGAGCCACGCGGAGAGGTTCGTCAGCAGCGATCCGCAAATACCGCCCACCTGCTTGACGTTCAGAATGCTGCCAAACAGCAGACCAAGTGCAACAAACAGCAGCGCAACGGGGAGGATAAGCACCAAGGCAAGCAGGATATTGATGCTGGGCGTCAGCCCGAGCGGCAGCGCAAAGAGATAGCAGATCACGGTCTGCGCCACCGAAATGGGCAGAATGGGCAAGGTGTAGCCCAAAATAAAGTCGGTGGGTGTCAGGGGCGTGGTGTAAAGTCTTTGCAGCAGCGCGCCCTCGCGGTCCTTGGCAATCAGCGTTGCCGAGAACAGCGTCATAAAGGAAAGCCCGAATACGGTCACACCGGGGGTCAGATGGTTGATCTCAAAGAGTGAAACGGGAATGTTGGCTTGGATAACGGAGAGCAGCGCGAGCAGTATAAGGGGAAAGCCAAGCCCAAAGCCGAGATTGAGCGGATCGCGCAAAATCTCGCGCATATTTCTGTGTGCAAAGGTCAGCATGCGTCTGTTCATGCGCTCACCTCCTTGACGATCTTGATAAAGGCTTGCTCAAAATTGTCCGTGCCCGCAGCTTGTTTGATGGCATCGGGCGTGTTGCAAAGCAGCAGCTTGCCGTCCTTCATAATGGCAACGCGGTCGGAGAGCGCTTCTGCCTCTTCCATATAGTGCGTGGTGAGAATGACCGTCACCTTTCCCTTAAGTGCACGAATGATATCCCAAAGGTCGCTGCGCGCCAGCACGTCAAGTCCCAGCGTCGGCTCGTCTAAAAAGAGGATCTCGGGCTCGCTGATCAGCGCCATGGCAATGCTCAAGCGTCGTTGCCAACCGCCCGAAAGCTTGCCCGCTTTCTTGGAAAGCACGCCGTCCAGCCCCAAAAGAGCGGTCAGCTCGGCAATTTTGGCATTCTTTTTCTCTTTGTCAAAGCCGTGCACACCGCACATCAGCGCAAGATTTTCGCGCACCGAAAGCCCGGGCGCAACTGCGGTTTCCTGCGGAGATACTGCAATCACGCTTTTGACGGCTGCAGCGTCGGTTTTAATGCTGTGACCGAGCAGATGCGCGTCGCCCTCGTCGGGGGCAGTCAGGCAGCAAAGCATTTTGATGGTGGTGGTCTTGCCTGCACCGTTGACGCCCAAGAGCGAGAATAATTCGCCCTTTTGCACGTCCAGCGTCAAATGATCCACCGCCACAAGATCCTTGTAGCGTTTGGTCAGATTTTTGATTTCTATTGCGTTGCTCATGTGTTTCCTCCGTTATGTCTTACAATCAAACCTTGGTAAATGTCGCTGATCATGCGGCTGATCAAGTCATCGTCAAGGTCTAAAAAGGACGTGGCAAGCATGGTGCCGATGCCGTGCACGCAGCTCCACATTTCCATGTGCAAAAGCTCGGCTTGCTCGCGCGAGATGCCGTTTGCCTGCATGATCATGTCCACGGACTCGGAGAAATCCGCGGAGGGGAGCAAGGGCTGCCCCTTGCGGTCACACATGAAAAGCACCTTGAAAAGCTGCTTTTCCTCTCTGGCAAAGCGGATATACGCCATGCCGTAGGCTTTGTAGGGCGGATATGCGCCGCTTGCAACCTCGCGCATCAAAAAGCCGTGATAAAACTCGTAGGCAGCGTTCAGCACCGCATATTGCAGCTCATCCATGGAAGCAAAATTGGAAAACACGGGTTGGGTCGAGCAGCCCAGCGCAGATGCAATGCTGCGCGCGTTCATGGCGTCCTCGCCCTCGCGGCGCAAAAGATCCAGCGTGACGGAAACGATCTCGGCCTTTGTAATTTTCACCTTGGGTGGCATACATCCTCCTAAAAATAACAAGTGTTATATATCGAGTGTTATTATATCATGCGCAGGGAGCGTTGTCAAGAGGGGAGTATGAAATTTTATGATAAAAAGGTTAGCCCCATGGGGCTGCGGAAATAACAGAAAAATAGCAGGATTTTGTTCGATTTTGAGCAGATTCCTGCTTTTTTATGCAATGTAGCAAATTTCGTTGCCGCATTTGTGTCATAAATCCGTTCTATTCGCGCTCTCCCCCCTGCGCTTGGAACAAGTCTGCGCCAGCCTTCCCCCCTCCGGGAGG
>JAGBXH010000457.1 GCA_017629395.1 Clostridia bacterium
ATGCGGCGTGATCTTTGGCGGCTGGTTTGGCGATATGCCCTACGTGCTTATGAACATGTTCGGGCTTTATGAATCCACGGAGGCTGCCATGGCTGCCGTGCCGTTCTTTAACGGCTTGCAGGTGGCGCTTGGGGACAAGCTGTTTGCGCTCAATCCCTTGACCGATCCCATGCCCTTCCTTGCGATCTCGCTGGGCATTGGTGCTGTGCACCTGATTACGGGTATGATCGTCAAGTTCGTGCTGCTGTGCAAGGACAAGCACGTATTCACGGCAATCTTCGATATCGGCTCGTGGCTGATCATCTTTGCCGGCTTGGGCGTGTTCTTCCTGCATAAGATCGCAGGCATTTCCATGGTCGTGCTGGGTGTGCTGATGATCATCTGCACGGCGGGCAGAAGTGCCAAGGGGCCGATTATGAAATTCTTCAAGGGCTTGCTTGGCTTGTACGATGCGATCAACTATGCGGCGGATCTTTTGTCTTACTCAAGAATTCTTGCGCTGGGACTTGCATCTGCGGTCATTGCGCAGGTAATCAATATGGTAGGAAGTGTATTCGGTGATATTATCGGCGGCATGTTTGACAATGCCGTGGTCAATATTCTCTTGCGCTGTGTGATCCTGCTTGCCGTATCGCTGATCGGTCACACGGTCAATATGGCACTCAACGTGCTGGGCTCGTTTGTACACACCAGCCGTTTGCAGTATCTGGAGTTCTTCGGTAAGTTCTTCGAGGACGGCGGCGAGGGCTTTGTGCCCGTGGCTGACTCGGATCGCTATACCGATCAATAAAATACTTTGATTAAATTTAAGGAGAAATAAAATCATGAAAAAGACTATCCTTCTGACTATCGTTATGACTGCCATTCTGGCAATTGCTCTCTCTATCGGTGCTTTTGCTGCCGAGGAGATCACCACCGAAGCTGTTGATACCACCATTGGCGCGATCGAGCAGACCGAGCAGGCTCCCAAGCTGCTCTCCCTGATCTTCAGCGGCGGCGCACTGGCTATTATCGGTGCGGCTTTGACTGTTGGTCTTGCAGGTATCGGCTCTGCAAAGGGCGTTGGTATGGCGGGTGAAGCTACCGCCGGCATTCTGTCCGAGAACCCCAACCTGTTCGGTAAGTGCTTCGTGCTTATGGCTCTCCCTATGACCCAGGGTATTTACGGTCTGGTTATCGCGTTCCTGATCGTCATGAAGGCAGGCTTGTTCGAGGGCGGTATGGAGGCTATTCTGTCCCTGAGCGTTGCGCAGGGTGCATACTACCTCATGGCAGCACTTCCCATCGCAGCCGTTGGTCTGATCTCCGCGCTCAAGCAGGCAAGAGTTGCTGTTGCAGGTATCAATCTGCTCTCCAAGCGTCCCGATCAGGTCGGTAAGGCAATCACCTCTGCTGCACTGGTTGAGACCTATGCAATTTTCGCACTGCTGATCTCCGTTCTGCTGGTTCTGCTGGGTTGATTTTCCCCGTGACATATGCGCGTCACATACAGAGAATTGAGAATTGAGGAATCATCATGATAGGACTGAAAAAGATTATTGCCCGCATTTTGGATGATGCCAACGCGCAGGCGCAGGAAATTTTGGACGAAGCAACCGAAAAAAGCATTGAGGTCAGAGCACAGAATCTGGTTGATGCACAGGCGGCGCAGGATCGCTTGATTGCCGAGGCGGAAAAGGAAGGCGAGGCACTGGTGGTGCGTGCCAAATCCAGCGCGGCTATGACCAGACGCAACATTGAGCTGAGCGCCAAAAGCGAAATGATCGACCGTGCGTTTTCTCGTGCCATGCAGGAGATCTATGAGATGGATCGCGAGGAATATGCAGAGCTGCTGCTCTCGCTGCTTTGCAGGATCCTGATCGAGCAAAGAATTGCCGAGCGCGACAGTATGCGCTTGTATAACGAAAGCATTGCCCCCGATTACTACGAGCTGATGCTCAACGCACGCGACTGCGGTGACGTGGCGTCCCGCATTATCAGCGGTGTGCGCACTGCGGCAGCAACGGGTAAGATTCCTGCGGATATGCCTGCCAAGGTGCGTCTTGCTCCCGAGAGCGTTGAGATCGACGGCGGATTTATTCTGCGCTGCGGCGACGTAGAGACCAATTGCTCGTTTGCTATGATGCTGGCAACTCTGCGCCCTGTGCTGGAGCCCCGCATCCAACAGATCCTTTATAGGGATCAGATCAAATCTTAAGGCAAGGAAGTTTGACCTATGTCCAGAAAACCACAATCAACCGCATATACGTATGCCTCTGCGCGCATAAGAGCCTTGGAAAACGGCTTGATCGGCAAGGATCGCATGGCGCAGCTTGCCGAGACCGAGAATATTGACGCGCTTTATGCGCGCCTTGAGGAATACGGCGTAGCACTTGTGCGCAATGAGAGCGGCGTGCTGCTGGAGGCCACGCTCAACGGGATGCTCAAAAGGGCATTGACCGACGTCACGGAAGGTGCTCCCGCCCCTGAGCTGTTCGACTTTTTGCGGTATCCGTATGACTGTCATAATATCAAATCCGCTATCAAGTGCTACCTGCGCAAGCTGCCCGCCTCTGATATGCTGTTCTCCTTTGGTACAGCTGCGCCCGAGGTCGTGGCAAAAATGCCCGAGTCCGGCAGCTTTGATGCATTGCCCGCCGAGATGGCAAAGGCTGCGCCCTTGGCAATGCAGGCTTACGAAAAAACGGGAGATCCCCGCGCGATCGATCTGATCTTGGATAAGGCTTGCTTTGCGGATATGCTGCGCTGTGCAAGCATGAGCGGTGAGGCGTTCCACCTGCAGCTGGTGCAAACGCAGATCGACCTTGTCAACCTCATGATCTGCCTGCGCCTTGTGCGCATGCAGGCAGGGCAGCAGGGTAAGCTGCTTTTAGAGCAGGCGTTGATCTCGGGAGGCTTACTGGATCCTGCGGCGATGTCGCGTGCGTATGATGAGGGTCAGGGTGCGCTTTTGTACCTTCTGAACCGTACGCCCTATGAAAAGCTTGGCCGTCTGATCGAGGAGAGTGACGGCACGGCGGCAGCTGCTGAGAGGATCGCGGACGATTATCGTATGGAGCTTGTGCGTACTGCCAAGCAGACCGTTTTTGGCATTTCCGTGCTGACTGCGTACTTCTGTGCGCAGGAGTATGCGGTAAAGAATATCCGTATCGTTGCGGCTGCCAAGAAGGCGGGACTCTCGCCCGAAATCATTCAGGAAAGGATCAGGACAAGCTATGTATAAGATCGGAATGATTGGGGAACGCGACAGCGTCATCGGCTTTATGGCACTCGGCTTTGCGGTGCACGAGGCGGAGGATGCTGAGGCGGCAAGAGTGCTTTTGCACACGCTTGCCAAGGATAGCGAATACGCTATTATTTATATTGTAGAGAATTACGCGGTGACTCTTGCGGAGGACATTGCAAAATATAAGGACCTGCCCACGCCTGCGATCATTTGCGTTCCGGGCAAAAACGGAAGCACCGGCTACGGACTTTCTCAAGTCAAGAAGGCGGTTGAGCGTGCTGTTGGCGCGGACATATTGTTTAAGGAATAAGGAGTATCAGATATGGTAGAAGGAAAGATCCTCAAGGTATCCGGCCCGCTGGTCGTGGCAGAGGGCATGCGCGAGGCGAATATGTTTGACGTGGTCCGCGTCGGCGACGCCCGTCTGATCGGTGAGATCATTGAGATGCACGGTGACCGTGCGTCCATTCAGGTTTATGAAGAAACCGCAGGCATTGGCCGCGGTGACAAGGTGGTGTCTACGGGTGCTCCCTTGTCCGTTGAGCTTGGCCCCGGCTTGCTTTCCAATATTTACGATGGTATTCAGCGTCCCTTGGAAGCGATCAAGGAACGCTACGGTGCCAACATTGCCAAGGGTATTGACGAGCCTGCGCTGGATCGCAGCAAGCTCTGGCACTTCGTGCCCGCACACGTGTTTGGGGACAAGGTGGGACCCGGTGACGTGTACGGTACGGTGCAGGAGACCGAGGTCATTACCCATAAAATCATGGTTCCTCCCGGAGTCAGCGGCACGATCGTGGATCTGGTAGAGGGTGACTACAGAATTACCGATCGCATTGGTAAGATCAAGAGAAACGACGGTACCATTGAGGAGATCATGCTTTCTCAGAAGTGGCCCGTACGTGTATCCCGTCCCTATGCACAGAAGCTGCCGCCCGTTGAGCCTATGATCACGGGTCAGCGTTCTATCGACGCGCTGTTTCCCATTGCAAAGGGCGGTACGGCTTGCGTGCCCGGTCCCTTTGGCGCAGGTAAGACGGTCGTTCAGCATCAGCTTGCCAAGTGGAGTGACGTGGACATGGTGGTTTACATCGGCTGCGGCGAGCGCGGTAATGAGATGACTGACGTATTGCGCGAATTCCCCGAGCTGACCGACCCCAGAACCGGCAAGTCGCTCATGGAGCGTACCGTGCTGATCGCAAACACCTCGGATATGCCGGTTGCGGCACGTGAGGCGTCTATTTATACCGGTATTACCATTGCGGAATACTACCGCGACATGGGCTATAACGTAGCAGTTATCGCAGACTCTACCTCCCGTTGGGCAGAGGCTCTGCGTGAGATGTCGGGCAGACTTGAGGAAATGCCCGGTGAAGAGGGCTATCCCGCATATCTGACCAGCCGTCTGGCGCAGTTCTATGAAAGAGCGGGTAAGGTCGTTTGCCTTGGAGAGGACGGCAGAATCGGCACGCTTTCCGCGATCGGTGCAGTATCTCCGCAGGGCGGTGATATCTCCGAGCCCGTTACGCAGGCAACGCTGCGTATCGTAAAGGTGTTCTGGGGACTGGATTCCGCGCTGGCTTACAAGCGTCATTTCCCCGCAATCAACTGGCTCAACTCCTACTCCTTGTACCGTGACCGACTCAGTGATTGGTTCTCTGAGAACGTGTCTGCGCGTTGGATGGAGCTGACGGGCAAGTGCCTGAAGATCCTGCAGGAAGAGGCAGAGCTCAACGAGATCGTGCAGCTGGTTGGTATGGATGCGCTGTCGGGTGAGGACAGACTGACCCTGGAGATCGCGCGCAGCGTGCGCGAGGACTTCTTGCAGCAGTTTGCATTTGACGACGTGGACGGCTATACCCAGCTGGATAAGCAGTACGAGATGCTGACGCTGGTGTTTGACTTTGAGGCAAAGGCTGCTGCCGCTGTTGCTGCAGGTGCAGATATTGAGGATGTGTCCAACCTGCCCGTGCGTGAGCAGATCGGCAGATTCAAGGCTGTTCCTTATGCGGATTACCGTACAGAATCCGAAAAAATCAAGCAGGAGATCTCCCGTCAGCTGGATGCTCTGACCGAAAAGGTTGAGGCGTGATGCCGGGAAAGGAGATTATTATGATCAAAGAATACAGAACCATAGAAGAAGTTGCAGGCCCTTTGATGCTGGTCAAGCAGGTTGAGGGCGTGAAGTACGACGAGCTGGGCGAGATTGAGCTGCCTGACGGCAGCGTGCGTCGCTGCCGCGTGCTTGAGGTCAACGGCAGAAACGTACTGGTGCAGCTGTTTGAGTCCAGCGCGGGTATCAACCTGGCACACTCCAAGGTGCGCTTTACGGGGCACGGTGTGCAGATGCCCGTGTCTGCCGATATGCTCGGACGCGTATTCAGCGGTATGGGCGAGCCCATTGACGGCGGTGCTAAGCTGATCCCCGAAAAGTCTCTTGATATCAACGGCACGCCCATCAATCCTGCGGCGCGCTACTATCCTTCCGAATTTATTCAGACCGGTATTTCCACCATTGACGGCCTCAATACGCTGGTCAGAGGTCAGAAGCTGCCCATTTTCTCGGGCTCGGGTCTGCCTCATGCAAACCTTGCAGCGCAGATCGCGCGTCAGGCAAAGGTGCGCGGCAGTGACTCAAAGTTTGCAGTTGTGTTCGCGGCTGTGGGTATCACCTTTGAGGAAGCGGATTTCTTTATCTCCGACTTTAAGAAGACCGGTGCTATTGACAGAACCGTGTTGTTTATCAACCTTGCAAGTGACCCCGCGATTGAGCGTATTTCCACGCCCCGTATGGCACTGACCGCTGCGGAGTATCTTGCATTTGAGTGTGATATGCACGTACTGGTCATTATGACCGATATTACCAACTATGCAGAGGCACTGCGTGAGGTTTCCGCCGCACGTAAGGAGGTGCCCGGCAGACGCGGATATCCCGGCTACCTTTACACCGACCTTGCGACTATGTACGAAAGAGCGGGCAGAAAGATGGGCTCCCAGGGCTCTATTACCATGATTCCGATCCTCTCCATGCCCGAGGATGACAAGACCCACCCCATTCCCGACTTGACCGGTTACATTACCGAGGGACAGATCATTCTGTCGCGTGAGATGTACCGTAAGGGTTATATGCCTCCCGTGGACGTGCTGCCTTCGCTTTCGCGTCTGAAGGATAAGGGTATTGGAGAGGGCAAGACCCGTGAGGACCACTCGGGTGTGCTTAACCAGCTGTTCTCCTCTTATGCAAGAGGTAAGGACGCAAAGGAGCTGATGGTGGTGCTGGGCGAGGCTGCGCTGACGCCTATGGACAGACTTTATGCAAAATTCGCAGATGCCTTTGAGGAAAAGTTCATCAACCAGGGCTTCTATGAGGACAGAACGATTGAAAAGACGCTGGATATCGGCTGGGAGCTGCTCAGCATTCTTCCCAAGTCCGAGATGAAGCGTATCAAGCCCCAGTACGTAGAAAAGTACTGGCCGACCAAGTAAGACAGATTTGAATATCCGCCCGATGTATGGGCGGTGTGGAGGCAATTATGGCAGATACCTACAACGTCAATCCGACGCGTATGGAACTGAAAAAAATGAAGATTCGTTACGCCAACGCGCGCAGAGGCCACAAGCTTCTCAAGGATAAGCGCGACGGGCTGATGAAGCAGTTTCTGGAGACCGTACGGCACAATAAGGAGCTTCGTGAACGGGTGGGGGCATCGCTCTCGGGCGTGTACGACAGCCTTGCCATTGCGGGCGCGGTATCCGGTCCCTTGGTGCTTGAGGAGTCGCTGATGCTGCCTAAAAAGCAGGGAAAGCTGGACGTGCATTACCGTAACGTCATGAGTGTGACCGTCCCCGAATTTGAGCTTGAGGTCGTAGGTAAGGACGCGCAGGACAGCTATAATTACGGACTTGCATTTACCTCGGGTGAGCTGGATGCCTCCTTGGCACAGATGAGCTCGGTCATGGAGGATATGATCGCCCTTGCCCAGAGCGAGAAGACTGTGCAGCTGTTGGCGCAGGAGATTGAAAAAACGCGCCGCCGCGTCAATGCGCTGGAGTATATCATGATCCCCAAGTATCTTGCCACCATCAAGTCCATCAAGATGAAGCTGGATGAAAACGATCGCGGCAATACCACGAGATTGATGAAGGTCAAGGATATGATGCTTAAGGCACAGCGTGATGCCGGCAAGCAACAGGACGAGGATGAAGAAGAGGATACGCAATCGTAAAGGACCATAAGCAGAGAGAAAGCCTGTGCTGTGAGCACGGGCTTTCTTTTTTTGCGTCGATTACGCTTGATAAAAAACAACAAACGATTACAAAATAAACCAAAATGTCTAAAAAATACACAAAAAACGGGCTTGTGAAGCAGCTTGAGATGCACTTGATGCAATGCCCGGAGCAAGGGGTGGCGTCTTTGTCGGCAAAGCCGCGACAGCTTGGCTGAAAAATTATGGAAAATCAAGCAAAAAAAGCGTTTTTTGGGCGTATCCCTTTGGTGCCGTAAGCATGTCTTTTCATGCGAAAAACTTGACAAATACTATAGATATATGTTAGAATATGATGAATTATTATAATGCAGGTACTATGCGTGAAGGCGCGTACGCACTTGCAGAGAGGAGGAATACGAACGTGACAAACGGAAACGCTGCTACAAGACTTTCGCATGTTTGGGAATACAAGCGTGCCGCATTGCTGTGGACTGTGCTGATCGTGACTGTCTTTTTGGTGATCGCGGTCATGTTTGCGCAATTTTCCGGTGCGTATTTCTCTTCGCAGGAGTTTGCAAAGCTGTTCAACTCCGAAACGGGCGCGATCTATATGTTGCTTGACGACTACGTGATGATGGCGTTTTTACTGCTGCTGTATGCGCTGTGCGCCTTTGCGTTTTTGCTGCAGATGTGGAGCGCAGATACAGTGGATTATTACATATTGCTTCTTTTGTGGAGCATATCCTTTTATGCGATTTACGCGTTGGATCTGTTCAATCCCGGCGGCGGAGCGGTTCATTTTTTGATTCGAACCATGGCGGATACGCTGTATCAGCTGTCCGCGATTCCGTTGCTTTTGTGTCTGTATATCAGAACGGAGCGCAATCGCGTCTTTATCCGCGGTGTCCTGCTGTTTGAATACGTGCTGTGCACGCTGTTCGCGCTGCTTTCCGTCACCGGACTCTTCCCGCCCGCTCTGACTTATCTCAGCCTTGGCTGCGATATGCTGCTGACCGTTGCGCTGGTCGGTATTTTAGTGCTTGGCTTTAAGGAAGCAAGGCGCGGAAACAGGTTTTACCGTCTTTTCGCTCCCTTGATCCTTTGCATGCTGGTGGGTATGGTTGGGCTGACGCTGATCTCCGCTATCGGCAACGGAAACGGCTTTTACATGCAAAGAAACGTGTTTTTGGAGCTGGTGCGCAACTTTAATCTGCATCCTTTGCGTGAGTTTTATTTGCAGAGATTCGTGCTGGTCTCACTGCTTGTGGTGCTGTTTATCCGCCTTTTGACGGACCTGACGCACAACAGATCCATCATTCGCGTGCTGAAGTACGAAAAGGAATCCGCGCAGGGCTACGCCGTTGCGGTGCGCGAGAGGATCGATGAGGTGCGTCGCGTCAAGCACGACACCATGCTGCACATCAACGTGTGTAATATGCTGTACGCGCAGGGAGAATATCAGCGACTGGGCGAGTATCTGCAAAAGCTGCAGACCGACGGTCAGGCGATCGCACCGCTGCAGTACAGCAATAATTTGATGATTGACTACCTTGTGATGAGCTTTTCACGCAAGGCTGAGCAAAAGCAGGTCGCGCTGCAGACGGATATTGCGGTGCTGCCCGAGCTTTCGATCCCGGATTCGGATCTTTGCTCCTTGCTCAATAACGTGCTGCAAAATGCATTTGACGCATGTCTGAAGCTTTCGGACGTGCAAAAGCGCTGGATCCGTCTGGAGATCAGTGCGGACGAGAACAAAGTATATTTCACCTGCATCAATTCCTGCGACGGATATTTCATCCAGGAAAACGGCAGGTATCTGACGACCAAGAGAGACGACTCTGCACACGGCTACGGCATGGGCATCATTCGCGATCTTTGCCGTCATAGCGGCGGCGCAATGGCTGCCAAGGCTGACGGCGATCGCTTCACCATCAAGGTGGCGCTGCCGTATCATTCGGTCAACAACGAGAGGGGAACACGGAATGACATCCAAAAAGAGAATCAGTGAAATATTGGTGGATAACCGCCAGATGACAAGGGAAAACGCTGCACAGATCTTTGCTTTGATGCAGGCGGGAAGAACCGGTAAGAGCGAGCAGGAGCTGATCCTGGAGCGCGAGTATGCAACCGAGAAGGAGATCGCACGCGCGGTTGCCTTTAAGTATGATCTGCCCTTGGTGGAGCTTGAGGGAAAAACGCTGGACGATGAGCTGATCCGTCGCGTGGATATCGGCGTGCTTAAAAAGCACCGTGTCGTTCCGGTGTCGCTGAGTGATACCGTGCCGCCCGTGATGAAGCTGGCTATGTTCAATCCCATGAACGCAAGTGCGATCGAGGACGTTGAGCTTCTGTCCCGCGTGTCGGTGCAGCCCGTTGTGGCAACGGCGACCGAGATCATGAACGCCATCGACAAGTGCTTTGGTACCGAGACGCTGCGTACGGCGGTGGACCAGTTTACCAAGGAGCGTCAGAGCAGCACGATGGCGGCAGACGAGGAGCGCGGTGACGACGTCAGCTCCGCACCTATCGTCGTGCTTGTCAATACGCTTTTAGAGCAGGCTGCGCGTCAAAGAGCGTCGGATATTCATATCGAGGCTTTGCAGGAATCCTTGCGTGTACGCTTCCGTATCGACGGCGTGATGTACACAAGACATAAATATTCCAATGAGCTGACGGCTGCGGTGCTTGCCAGAATCAAGATCCTTGCAGGCATGGATATTTCGGAAAAGAGAAAGCCGCAGGACGGCAGAATGACGCATTTCGTGGACGGCAGAGAGTATGATATCCGTGTGTCCGTGCTGCCTACCGCGTACGGTGAAAAATGTGTAATGCGTCTTGCTCTCAAAAAGAGCCTGAGCCGTAACAAGAGCACGCTTGGCTTGAACCCCGATGATATGGAAAAGTTTGATCATATCATGTCCTACCCCAACGGTATCGTGCTGGTAACAGGCCCTACCGGTTCGGGTAAGTCTACCACGCTTTATACGGTGCTGAGTGAAAAGAACAAGGATGAGGTCAACATCGTGACGGTTGAGGACCCGGTCGAGGCGAATATCGACGGTATCAACCAGGTGCAGGTCAACCCCAAGGCGGATCTGACCTTTGCAAGTGCGCTGCGTTCTATTTTGCGTCAGGACCCCGATATCATCATGATCGGTGAGATCCGTGACGTGGAGACTGCGATGATCGCAATTCAGGCGTCGATCACGGGTCACCTTGTGGTCAGCACGGTGCATACCAACAGTGCGGCGAATACCGTGACGCGTCTTTTGGATATGGGCGTGGACTCCTATCTGATCGCAGACTCGGTCGTGGGCATTATTGCGCAAAGACTGGTGCGCAGACTTTGCCCCAACTGCAAGAGAATGCGTAAGGCAGAGGGGTACGAGCTTGAATTTATGGGCAAGGATCCCTCCGTGCCCACCAACATCTGGGAGCCCTGCGGCTGTCAGAGCTGTAACGGCACGGGTTATTACGGCAGAATAGGTGTTTACGAGATCATGGAGCTGACGCCCGGCGTCAAGCGCTTGATCAATAAAAAGGCAACCGCGGAGGAGATCAAGCAGCAGGCACTTACGGACGGCATGCAGACGCTGCGTGCCAACGCCTCCAAGCTGGTGCTTGCGGGCACGACCTCGTTCCAGGAGATCCTGAGCGTATCTTACGAGAATTGACATAGGAGTTTTTATGATTACCATCAAGCAGATAATCGATATTGGCGTGGAGCACGACTGCTCGGACATCCATCTGACCGTGGGCAGACCCGTGGAGTACAGATGCCAGGGCGTGTTGACCGTCTACGATCCCCACGTGATGAGTGCACAGGACGTCAAGGGTGTTTGCGATCAGATGCTCAACGAGCGCACCAGAGAAACGTTGGATAAGTGCGGTGAGGTGGACTTTGCGTACGCGCTGGAGAATTGCGGCAGACTGCGCTGCAACGTGTACATGGAAAGCGGAAAGCTTGCGGCAGCCATGCGTCTTTTGCCCTTCAGCATTCCTACCACCACGCAATGCGGCACGCCTCCTGCTGCCGTGCACGCGGCAACCAGACAAAAGGGTCTTGTGCTGGTGACGGGACCTACGGGTCACGGTAAATCCACCACGCAGGCGGCGCTGATCCACCATTTGAACAGACACCACCAAAAGCACATCATTACCCTGGAGGACCCTGTGGAATACGTACACACCTCCGAAAAGTGCATCATTCACCAGCGCGAGGTGGGTGTTGATACCGGCTCGTTCTCGGCAGCCTTGCGCGCGGCGCTTCGTCAGGACCCCGACGTCATTCTTGTGGGTGAAATGCGTGATACCGAGACGATCTCTATTGCATTGACCGCAGCGGAGACCGGACACCTGGTCATTGCAACGCTGCATACCAATAATACCTCGTCCACCATTGACCGTATCATCGATGCATTCCCCGCAGAGCAGCAGGCGCAGATCCGCGTGCAGCTTTCCACGGTGTTGGAGTGCGTGCTTTGTCAGAATTTAGTGCCTACCGTGGATGGCAAGAGAACCGCGGTCTACGAGGTGCTCATGCCCACCATGGCGGTCAGAAACATGATCCGCGAGAATAAGACACCGCAGATTCCTTCCGCGCTGCAGACGGGCAAAAAGTACGGCATGCAGACCAAGGACGACCATTTGTACGAGCTGTTTTTGCAGAGAAAGATCTCCAAGGAAACGGCTTTGAAATACGCAGAGGACGAGCAGCAGCTGACCAGAAAGCTGGAAGGCTTGGGCGGCCGCTGACCGACTGATGAAGGAGTAATCAATGCCAACTTACGGATATCGTGCCGTTGCGAAAAACGGTGGAAAAAAGAAAGGCAGCGTCACTGCCTCTGACGCGCAGCACGCGCGGCAGATGCTGCTTGCCGAGGGCTTGACGCCTATCGAGATCAAGGAGCAGGGCATACTGACCAAGGATATCAATATTCCGATCTTTGAGGGTGTCAAGGCACGCGACCTGAGCGTGTTCTGTCACCAGTTCGTCAGCGTGATCGACGCGGGCGTGCCGGTCGCGGAGGCGTTGGAGCTTTTGTCGCAGCAGACCGAGAACAAGACGCTGCGTAAGGCGATCCAACAAACGCAAAAGGAGATCCAGCAGGGCGAAACGCTGGCGGATGCCATGCGTAAGCAGGGTAAGCGCGTGTTTGCCCCCATGTTTGTCAACATGGTTGCTGCGGGTGAAGCCTCGGGTAACCTCTCCGTTGCATTTTCTCGAATGGCAGATTATTATGAAAACGCCAACAAGACCAAGTCTGCGTTGCAAAAGGCGATGATCTATCCCGCAATCGTGCTGATTGTAGTTGTGATCGTTATGTTCGTGATGATGATCTTCGTGCTTCCCACCTTCAAAACCATGTTTGAGGGGATGGGTGCGGAGCTGCCCTGGATCACGCGCTTTATCATGGGGCTGAGTGATTTCTTCGTGGCTTACTGGTGGGCGATCCTGCTTGTCGGCGGTGTGATCGGGCTTGGTGCCTGGTTGTTCTCGCGCTCCAAGAAGGGCAAATACGTCTTTGACTGGATCATGCGTAAGATCCCCGTGTTCGGCCCCTTAACCGTCAAGACCGCTGCTTCTCAGTTTGCACGAACCTTTGCTACGCTGACCGCCTCGGGTATTCCGATCATTGAGGGACTTGAGATCGTGTCGCGCAGCATGACCAACGTCTATTTCAAGGACGCTTTGCAGTATGCAAGAGAGCAGGTCGCCGTTGGTACGCCCTTGGCGGATGCTTTGCAGCAAAAGGGGCTGTTCCCGCCTATGGTCATTCATATGGTCAGGATCGGTGAGGAGTCGGGTAATCTGGAGCACATGCTGGATAAGCTTGCCGATTATTATGACGAAGAGGTGCAGGCAGCTACAAAGAACGTCATGGCAATGCTGGAGCCTATGATCATCCTGCTGCTTTGCGGCGTGGTCGGTACGGTTGCGATCGGCGTTATGCTGCCCATGTTCCAGATGTACGGTATGTATGACCAGTACCTGTAAGGAGAGGCTATGCATCCTGCTTTGGTGATTTGTTTGGCCGCTGTATGCGGCGCGGGTGCGGGCGCGGCTTGTCTGCCGCTTGTCAACCGCTATTTGGTAAATTTGGAGCAAAATAAACTTTCGGTCAAGGGCTGTGTGGGCTTTATCGCAGTGCTTGCGCTTTTGTGGGCGGCGGTGTTTGCCGTCAAGGGCTGGGGGGCTGAGGCAATATTGCTGGGGCTTGCCGTGTCTGCTTTGCTGTCGCTGTCTTTGATCGACTGGAAAACGTACGAGATCCCCTTTGCATACAACGTATTTATTTTTGCGCTTGGGGTGCTCGCCACGGTTTTTGATCTTGCTTTATGGTATGAGCACGTGATCGGCTTTTTCGCCGTCAGTCTGCCGCTGCTTGCGCTGTTTTATCTTTCCAAGGGAACAGCCATCGGAGGCGGTGACGTTAAGCTGATGGCTGCGTGCGGCATGCTGCTTGGCTGGAAGCTGACTTTGCTTGGATTTGTGCTCGGTTGTATCATAGGCTCTGTGATCCATATCGTGCGCATGAGAATATCGGGGGAGAAGCATATGCTTGCTATGGGCCCCTATCTGTCGGTCGGTGTGTTTGCTTCCGCACTGTTCGGCAATGCCCTGATCACATGGTATTTGTCCATGCTTGGTCTGTAAGGGTGAAAAATCGTATTAGTATTACATGAGAAGAAAGAGGTAAATCAAATGGGTGTATCCTTTGGCTCTAAGCACCTTCTTGCATTACAAATAGATAACGGCGTGTCACAGGTCGCTGAGCTGCGCGTGCACGCCAAGAACGTTACGGTGCTTAAGTCTTTTTCCGTGCTGACGCCTATGGGAACCGTGGAGGAAGACGGTACGCTGGTGGCAGACGCGGGCTTTGCCGCGCTTTTGCGCCGGCAGCTGCATGAGCACGGCATCAAAACCGACAGAGGTGTGTTCTGCATCAATTCCGATCGCGTTATCACGCGTGAGATCACCATTCCCAATGTCAAGCGCAGTCAGATTCTGACGATGCTGAGCACAAACTCGCAGGACTATTTCCCCGTGGACGTCAGCGATTATAAGCTGGACTACTCGGTGCAGGAGCAGGTCGTGGAAAACGGCGTCAAGATGCTGCGTATTCAGGCAAGTGCGGTACCCAAGCCGCTTATCGCGTCTTACTACGAGCTTGCCAAAATGATGGAGATCGGCATTGAAGCGGTCGATTTTTCGGGTAACAGCCTTTTGCAGGCGGTAAGCGTCAATCCCGATATGATCAAGGAGGCAGACGATACCGAGGGGAGCACGTATCTGATCGCAAATCTGTATTCGGGCGGCACGCAGCTGACCTTTATCAAGGACGGTGCTGTCAGATTGCAGCGCACGGTCTCTTACGGTCTGGGTGAAAGCTTCCCCACGCTGCTGCAGGCAAGCAATTCTTCCGAGTTTGAAATCGTGGGGTATGAGAATTGTGAGGCGGACGGCGATCATGCGTTCAGTGCCTCCATGGCAGCGTACACCAAGGCAGCCGAGCTTTCGGGCGTGATCAACCGCATTATTGAGTATTATTACTCGGTGGAAGGATACGGAAACGGTAAGATCTACGGTACAGCCATCGGTCAGGGCGTGCTGTTGCCCGCATTTGCACAGCAGCTGTTTTCCGAGCTGGATATTGAATACCGTGTGCCGCACAGAGCAGGCGTACACGCAGAGGACGCTGAAGCCATGGCAAAGGAGTACGGCTTGTACCTGCCTTGCATGGGTGCATGTCTCAATCCCTTGAATCTGACCGATCGCGCACTGGGTATGACGCTGGAGAATATCTGTGCCAAGCGCAGATGGCTGGAGCGAGCTGCGTACGTCAAGCGTAACTTTATTCTCATCGCGGGTGCGTGCGTGCTGGCATTCTGCATTCTTGCTTCTGCCTTGATGACGGGATACGCCGCAGTAGAAAATGTGATCATCAAGAATGATATCAAGGATTATAAGCAAAAGATCGAGGTGTTCTCGGAGGTTGCAAAGTATCAGAATATCAAGCTGAACGCCGAGTCTATCCGCGATCTGCTGCAATCCTATACCAAAAAGCTGGAGCAGCTGGCAGAGGACGAGAAGGTTTACGAGTCCTTGAAGGCTGAGCATGAGCAGCTTGCCCAGACCTATCGTGCGCTGCAGGAGGCTTGCGAGAAGCTGGAGCAGGATTTTGTGTACGTGGATCAGGTCTATTCTCAGGAATATGCCGTCTATGACGATTTCTCCAAGAGCATCTGGGCTTGGTATGAGGAGATCATGTACACGCTGGATAATGACTACATGAACACCAACAACGACAATCTGGTTTCCTTTATTGAAGAGCTGGAGGACAAGATGCCCTCTACCTTTACCGTGACTGCGATCGCCGTGACCGATCAGGGCTTGAACATGGGCATTGAGGTCAAGAGCAAGGAGCAGGTGATCTATGTGATCCAGACGCTCCGCGAATTTGAAACGGTTGAGATCGTGAGCATCTCCGGACTGACCATCGTCGGTGGCGGAAACTCCGATCTGTTTGAAGAGGAAATTCAGGGACCGCTCAATCCCACTCAGCGCGTACGCTTTACCGTTTCGCTGAAATATACTGAAGCGTTCAGAGAAAATTAAGAGAGGAGGGCTTTGAGATGAAGGATAAGAAGATCAAAAAAGAAAAAACGCAAAAGGAAAAAAAGCCGCACTACAAAAAGCATCAAAGCGGCATATATAATAAAAAGAAGCCTTCCGCTAAGACAAAGGGCAAGCAGGTGGAGCTTGCCGTTGAGCAGTTGATCATGGAGGCTCAGCAGGCAGAGCAGACAGCAGAGCTTGAGCAGGAGCCCGCTGCTTTTGTTGCACCTGAGGCTGTGGAAGAGATTGTTGCTCCTGCTGCCTTTGAGGCTGTGGAAGAATCGGAGCAGCCCGCCATGCAGGAAGATGAGCCTGCAGAATCGCTGCAGCAGGCACAAGATGCGCCTGAGCAGCCCGTTATCGAGAAAAAGAAAAAGCCCGAAGCCCCCAAAAAGCAAAAAGCACCCCTGCCCAAGGCTCTCAAGCTGTTGATCCAAACAGCTTTGGCAGCAGTTTTTGTAGTGCTGGGTATTGCATTGCTGATCGGTTCGTTTTTGTTTGCGTATCGTCCCATAAAGGCAAGCAACGAGGTGCTTGCGGATCAAAGATTGCAGGATCGCATGCAGCTCAGCGTGCTGATTGCTGACGTGGCACCCGGTATGAACGTAAACGACCAGCTCAGCGACGTGATCCTGCGCATGCTGGAGAATAAAAAGGTCACGCTGCGCGGTGAGAGCAAGACGGTGGCAGAGGAGATCGAGGCGCTGCGCGCAGATCAGAATATTGCCAAGCTCATGGCGGACACCGGATATGATACGATTGAATTTTCTCAGATCGTCAACGATTCTGCTGCGACGGACAGATGCTTGCAGGCAATGAATCTGACGGTCAGCGTGATCGATCAGAAGCTGGAGAGTCTGGGTGTTGCCAAGCTCAAGGAGGAGATCGCCGCATTCAAGGGAACGACTACTACTGTGACCAAGGAAAATGAAAAGGGCGAGACCATCACCGAGACAGTGACCGTAGGCGGCTTGATCCCCGAGGCGCAGACCAAGAAGGCAGAGCTGCAGAAGAAGTATGACGAGATGCAGGCTAAGCTGGACGAGCTGGATGCATATCTTGATGATAATAGCGGCAGAATTACTGCGATGTTCAATCGTCTGGAGGGTGAGCATAAGGCAAACAACGTCTTTGATAAGATGAGTGCCATTACTGCATACGTAAAGGGAAATCCCAAGAATAACGTCTTTATGCAGGACACGAACGATAAGCTGGCAAGCTTCCCCGGGGAGTCCAAGGAAGAGGATGACATTCTGTTTATCATGAAGGTGGAATCCGAGACCGGTATTCGTATGCAAATGGTGAATTACGGTCAGGATTACCAGCACAAGCAGCTTTCCAACGGTATGCTGTTGTGCTATGAGGTATACAGCATTCCGTATTATGCAAGCTACGAGGGTCTTAAGAATCTGATCGCGTACTTTAACGATAACGATGATTTCTATGCGTCTGTCTACACGCTTTCGATTCAGTATAATCCCACAAATCAGTCTATTATGGGTAATATCGTCATTCTGCATTACTATCTGCTGGATGAGAATGCGGAATACGTGCCTCCCGTGATCGATGAAGAGATCATCCCCGGTATTGACGGTATTTTCGGTGACGTAAGCGGCAGCAAGCCCAGCCAGGGCAAGCAGAGCCCGTATACCGTTGCGGATATCAAGGGCTGGCTGGATGACGGCATGACCTTTGAGCAGGTACGTGATAAGCTCAAGTCCGAGGGATATCCTGCTACCGAGTTTGCATGGATCATGAAGGACGAATACAAGACGCCTTCCGATATGCAGGGCTTCTTGGAGGAATACGGTGAAGAGGGCGTTGAGTACGATCTTGACTACGTTTTGGAGCTGCTGGAGTGCGATCTGAAGACGCTGATGGATATTTACTATTACACCGATGATTCCGAGGATACCACGGATTCCGAGGATACCACCAATGAGGAGGGCTCCGATGCCCCTGAGGAGGATACTACGGCGGGCACGGGCAACACCCCTGACGATCCCGAGGAGGAGACTACCGCAGGCACGGGCAACACCCCTGACGATCCCGAGGAGGAGACCACCACGGGCACGGGCAACACCCCCAATGATCCCGAAGAGGATACAACGGGCGGCAATCAAAAGCCCAATGATCCCGAGGAGGACACCACAAGCAAGCCCGAAAAGCCCGCAGGCGGAAAGCAGAGTAACTATACCGTTGAGCAGATCGAGGCGATGCTGGTGCCTACCGGAAGAATGAGTCTGGAGCAGGTGCGTGACAAGCTCAAGAGAGAGGGCTACCCCGCCACCGAGCTTGCCTGGATCCTCAAGGAAAAGTACAAGACGCGCGATGATATCGAAATGTTCGTGCTGTTCCGCGGTGAGGGCAAGTATACCACGTTAGAGGACGCTACCGAGCTGTTTGAATGCAGCGAGCAGGTGCTCAGAGATATTTATAATTATTGATAGGAACGCAGAATTCCAAGAGGAAGGAGAAAGGCATGAAGAAATTTTTGAAAAATCAAAAAGGCGTGACCATGATAGAAGTGCTGGTGACGATTGCGATCCTTGCAATCGTGGTAACCCCGTGCCTTTCCTCCTTTGTCATGGCAAAGAGAGGTAACGTCAAGGCGGCGGAAACCACCAATGCCTATACCGCTGCAGCGAATCTGATGGAGGAGCTGAAGGGGGATGCGGATAAGAGATCAGAAGTCCTGACAGAAGGTGACCTAGGGAAAAAATGGGTAGATTCAGAAAAAAAGATCACCGTTCTCTATGCCATGACAACATATGAAGCAGATAAAACATATTACACTGTGACCATATACGCAGGAGATTATTCCCAAACCGATGTTCCCGAAGGCGTTGAACCCATTTTGAAAGGGGTGATCGCGCCATGATGAAAAAGTTTATCAAGGACAATCGCGGTCAAGTGCTTTATGCCGTGATCGTGACGGTGATGTTTATGGGGACGATCTCGATGATCACCATGGGCTTGACGCTGAGCAATTACCGTGCCGCCCTGCAAAAGCAGCAGCACGTGACCGACTACTATGCTGCGGATGCGGTGGCAGAGTTGATTCGTATTGGGGGCATTTCTTTTGAGGAAGGGGAGTTCGAAATCAAGGTAGATGCAGATACCTTTGTAAAAACTAATCAAGAGGAGAATACCATTTCTGTAAAAAGAGATTCGGATACTCAAGCATACACGATTATTACAGATACCGCAACAATCGTAACAACTATTAAAAATAATGAATTTACAAGCTGGGAGGTAAGCTATCATGCAGAACAACCGGCTGAATAAGAATAATAAGGGCGTGACCTTGATTGAGGTCATTGCCGTTGTGGCGGTGCTTGGCGTTGTTATGGCTGCCGTGACGGGATTTATGATCACGGGCACAAAAATGTCCGCGCAGGTCAGCGATACCGCAACGAACTCCATGAAAGAGCAGACTGCGGTGGAGTTTATTAACAGAATGATTCTGGGGGCGAAATCCGAAGTCAAGGTCGTCGAGGATGGCGGTCAAGTAACGGATGGCGATCACACGTACTATTTGGCTTTGTATTGCGGTGAAAACGTGCAAATTGCAAACGGCAAGGATCCCAAAACGCAAAAGCCGGTAGTTGTTTATCGATATGCCGATAATAGCGGTAGTAATATCGTTAGAGAAATTGTGATTTGTCCCGGTGAAATCTATTTTGAACAAGTAAATGAAAAAAACACCGTGACCTATTACTTGAATGATGACAAACACGTTGTGCATCTCAGAGTTACGCCGGAATCTGAGGGCACTTGACGTTGGAGGATAAATTTTGATGAAAAAAATTGTTGTTTTGTTAACGGCTTGTTTACTTATAGCAGGCGCTTCGCTGTCGATCGCTGCACAAGTCGTCAATCCGACGGCGGTTGTGGAGTACGATGATCTGGATTTCAGACTCAACCCCAATAAGACCGCTTCTGCGCAGATGGGCGACGTGCTGGACAGTCTGGAGGGCGTATCGGTGTCCGATGCCGAAAAGGCGTATATCCGATACGACTATGACGGACAGCGTGTGCTGTATTTTACCAAGCCCGCGTTGGTTGACAAGCAGTATGAATATGACGGTGAGCATCAGCAGCTGACCATTACGCTGAGCTCCGATCAATATATGCCGCAAAAGCACGATACTGTCGTGACGTGGATCCCGCATTCTGCCAAGGTGGGGGACACGACTGCTTATTTTGAGCCCGCATCTGACTTGGGTGAAGGGAACTACCGTGTTGTGCTGACGGACGTTGCATGGTCTGCAAACGTGGTAGCGCAGATTGAATACCGTGCGCAGTTTGAAATCTCCGCGCAGGCATTGAATCAATACTTGAATGCTGCCTATGATAAGGCGTTGGAGCTGCACGGCGAGCAGCTTGCGCTTGATGAGGAGCTTGCTGCATACCGTGAGGCGCTGCAGGCGTATGAGCAGAACCGCGTGCATTGGGCGGAATATGAAAAGCAGCTGGAGCAGTACGAGGTGCATCAGGCACTGGTTGCCAAGTACCGCGACTATCTTGCATACAAGGCTTATTTAGAGGTATACGCGCAATACGAGGTCGAGCACAACGCTTATCTGGAAAACAAGAGCGAGTGGGATTCGTACTACGCAGATTGCGATAAGTACACGCAGTATCTGAATTATAAGGATACCACCTACCCGGGGCTGCTGCAGAGCTATCATGCAGAGCTGAGCAGGGCGCAGAGCCATTTGGATATGCTTGCTCTTTTGCAGGTGCGCGATCCCAATACGGGCGTTTCGTTTATGGAAATGGTGCTCAGCGATAGCATTACACCCGTGATCGAGCAGCGACGCGAGGAAATGGCGCTGCTGGTTGGCTCGGGTACGGTCAACGATATTATCAGCTCTACGCAGGGTATTCAGAAATTCTGCAGGAGCTATCAGGTGCTGACGACGGATCAGGAAAAATACGCCTTTTACATAAGAGAGCACGCAGCCTTTGCCAAGAACCTGCGCCTGCTTTATACCAATCTCAAAAAGCTGTATGAGACCAATGCGGTCTATACCAAGCTGCAAAAGGAGTATCCTTCGGATATTGCGACGCTTGTGCGTATGCTTGGCTTGCTTTACGTACAGAGATGCGTATTTGATGATACCGTGAAACTGAATCTCAACGAGATCGTGGATACGCGCGGCAATCAAAGTGCAGGTGCGTTGGTGCACGAATCGCTCCGCCCGACAAACGATGCCAATAAGGCGACTCCCTTGGCAGCGTGGCCGCAAGAGCCGGCACACCCCGATACCTTCGAGGTTACAAGCAAGCCCACCGAGCCCGCGACCAGATTGGAGGACGCAGTCGCGCCCGAAAAGCCCGTATTCACCGCTGTGGAGCACGAGCAAGAGCTGGACGAATATATGGAGGATCCCGGCGAGATGGCACCTCCCGCGCTGCCTGACGTGGAGGAGATTCCGCATCCGGGCCCCGAGCCTACCACCGGCTGGAGTGAGCGCGAGCAAACTCTGTACAAGGCATATCTTGCGGGAGAGGTTGCGCAAAGACCTCTGTATGAGCAGGGGCAAAGCGTAACGGCGTATACCAAGGTCAACTGTCCGGTACAATTGGGCAACGAGGATCGCAGACTTCACATCTATTTCTACAATACCGATGATCAGGGAACGTATCTGGGGCACTCCTTGGGTGTAGAGCACGGTCAGCCCGCATACGTGCCCGAGGATCTTCCCACGCCGCAAAAGCCTCCCGAGCTGGAGGTTTCCTACGTATTTGCAGGCTGGGTCGACCAGAACGGTAATGCGCTGGATACAAGCTGCATGACCGATGACGTCAATGCATATGCGTCGTATACGACCGTGCCGAGAAAATATCAGGTGACGTGGAACGTGGGGGACGCTCCCGTGGTGCAGGAATATGAGTACGGACAGCTGCCGGTCTACAGCGGTACGTTCGGCAAATCTCCCGATGCGCAGTACGTGTATCTTGAATTTTTAGGTTGGGACAAGACCATTGTTCCCGTGAACGGTGACGTCGTGTACACGGCACAATACAAGACCGAGCTCAACAAGCATAAGGTGACGTTCCTTAAGGAGGACGGCACGATCACGCATGAGGGTGAGTATGCCTTTGGCAGGGAGCTGACTGACGTGGCTGCTGCCTTGCCCAAGCCCTACCGCGCTCCGGATGCACAGTATACCTATACGTTCTTATATTGGAAAGACGATAACGGTAACACCTATGCGGACGCTGCCTCGTTCCCGACCGTGTCGGGACCTGTGACCTTTACGCCCGAATTTTCCAGAACTGTCAACAGCTATACGGTGACGTGGATGGTGGAGGGCGAGACGTTCAGCAGCACGTATCTGTATGGTGAAACGCCTGTTTTTGGAGAGACACCCACCAAGCCGAGCACGGAGCGCGTCGTATATGATTTTGACGGTTGGGATAAAGAGATCGCTCCCGTCAGCGGTGACGTGACCTATATTGCCCAGTTCATCAGCCGCACGCGCTTTTATTACATTGAATTTGTTGTGGACGGAGAATCGTTCGCGGTCGAAGCAGAATACGAGCAGCTGCCGCTGTTTGGCAGCGAGCCCCGTAAGGACTCCGACGTGCAGTATGATTATTTGTTTGTGGGCTGGGACAGAGAACCCGTGCCTGCGCGTGAGGACGCGATCTATATTGCGGAGTTCAAGCAGATCGTTCGCAAATACCCCGTAAAGTTTATCGTTGGATCGACAGAGGTTATCTCCGAGTTTGAATACGGCAAAAAGCCGAAATATCCCAACGGCACGCCTGCCGTACCGGATGACGGGGAGTATTGCTATGCATTCACCGGCTGGGATAAGTCCTTGGCAGAGGTGGACGGCACGGCGCAGGTCTATACGGCATGCTTTGATGCTGTGCCCCTGATCCCCGGAGCCGACGGCGAGATCGGCAAGCTGACTGTGGGGAAAGACGGTGTATATACGGTCAAACTGAACGGCTCGCAGGCAGATCTTTCCCGACTGTTTGAAAAGGCAGGCAGGGAGCAGGCTGCTTTGCTGGAGGTCTATTTGGGGCAGACCGTGCTTGTATTCTCCAAGGCGCAGATCGATGCCTTTTATCTGATGGGTGAAGGGATCGGAAGCGCATCGTTGCGTGTGAGCGAGCATCGCGGATACGCTGCGTACAGCTTGGAGCTGCTGGATCAAAGCGGTGCTGCCATACCTTATCTGGTCACCGAGCTGACGTTGAAGCTGCCTTATCAAGGCAAGTATTCCGCTGACGTCTATTGGCTGCGCACGGACGGAACCGAGACCATGATGGAGGCTGTGCACCAGGGTGAGTATCTTGTGTTTGACACCATGGAGCTTTCCACCTTCTTCTTAGTGGACAAATTCATGATCGAAACGCTTCCTGCCGAAAACGGTAAGACAGAGGCTGTCGGCAATGCGTACGCAGGGCAGCAGGTGACGCTGACGCCCGATCCCGATGAGGGCTATCACGTGGACAAGATCATTGTGGAGTATGATGGGAACAAGATCGAGATCGAGCCTACGGACGGCAAGTACTCTTTCGCTATGCCAAACAGCAACGTCAAAATCACGACCGAATTCAAGGTTGTGGAGGGCGGCACGGTGGCAGAGGTCGTTGTAGGCATTGTCACTGCGCTGTTGATCGTGGCGATCGGATTTGTGATCGTGATCGTACTGCGCAAGAGAAGATCGGCTGTAGTTTGATCGTTTTATGGTATTTTTGGGGCTGCATCCAAGCGATGCAGCCCTGCTTTTGTTGTATTACATTTTTTTCTTGACAAATTGCGCTACGTATGTTACAATGCGTTGACACGATTTGATTGCAGTAAAGAACGAATGAAAAAAGGAGAAAAATATGAAAAAGGTATTTGTAATGCTGTTGTGCACCGTGTTGCTGCTGTCCGTGCTTGCAGGCTGTGCAGACGGTGAGCAGAGTGCAGGGGAAACAACCGCAGCCGTCGAGGAAGAAAACCATTGGATCAGCTCCGCGCTGACGGTTACCGACGAATTTTCGGGTAAGACCGTAACCCTTCTTGTCAACCATGAAATGAATGCAGGCAGCGATGAAGCATCCTCCGATCCGCTGGAGGATGCGATCTACCGTAGAAACGACAAGCTGGAGTCCACCTACGGCATTGAGATCAACACCATCGTGGATACCGACTACTCGTCGCTGAGCGGTAAGGTAACCAAGGACGTCAGCTCCGGCAACGGCGAATATGATCTGGTATATCAGCACATGGTCAATTCTGCCACCAGCCTTGCAACCAACGGTCTTTTGATCGATTTGGGGGATCTGGAGTACGTGGACTTTGACCGTGAATGGTGGGACCAGGATGCAAGAGATGGCTTTACCATCGGCAACCATCAGTTCTTGGCTGTGGGCGATCTGCTGCCCCATACGCTGCTGTATTCCGCGTGCCTTGCGTTCAACAAGAATCATTTTGACGATCAGGGCTTGGAGTACCCTTACGATCTCGCAAGAGAGGGCGTGTGGACCTTGGACGAGCTCAATGCGCTGACCAAGGATCAGACCAAGGATGTCAACGGTGACGGCAAGATCGAGTATGAAAACGACTATTTCGGCATGACCTCCTGGCATCTGGCAGGCCCGTTCAACTTCTTCTTTGGCTCGGGCGCAACCTTCTTTACCAAGGATTCCGATAATTATCCCGTTTTCAGCGTGGACCAGGACAAGATTCAGAACATCTACGACAAGGTCTATACTACGTTTATGGATAACAATTCTCTTTATATCACCGACGTGGGCATCCATACCGAGGCGTATAAGGTGTTTACCCGCGGCAATGCGCTGTTCTGCTCCTGCTCGCTGACGCAGATCGCTATGACCGAGCACGGCTTTAAGGATATGTCGGATGAGTACGGCCTTGTGCCTCAGCCCAAGTACGATACCAACCAGAAGGACTACATGAGCTTTGTAAACGGTGCGGCTGCCGTTGTGGTCGTTCCCAAGAGCGTAGCGGCAGATAAGCTGAGCTTTGTTGGCTTTGCCATGGAGGCACTTTCGTCCTCGTCCTATTACATGGTGACCGACACCCTGTACGACAAGGTTGCAAAGGCAAAGAACGTGCGTGACGCCGAGTCCGCAGAGATGGTGGACATCATCATCCGTAACAGAGTGTTTGATTTTGGATATGCGCACTTCTACAGCAAGGGCTTCCCCTGCGCAGTGCTGTTCCAGACCTGCCTTGACGGTAAGAACACCTCTGTTGCAAGTGCAATCAAGAGAACCAGTGAAAAGAGCATGAACAAGGAGATGAGCAAGATCCTGAAGGTTTATCAGGGCGACTAAATCCCAAACAAAAATCCCGCACACATGAGGTTGCGGAATTAGCGGTAAAAATCAAAAGAACTGTATCATTCGATGCAGTTCTTTGTTTTTATTTAAAAATAATGCAAAAAAGCGCCCGAAAGGAGGAGCAAGCTGATTCCGTTCTTTTTTTGAGCAAGTAGCCGCAAAAAGAAGAACGTATTTGCTACGCAAATTAAAACGGCGTTGTGAGCTTTCGCGCCTGCGGGCGCGACTCGGGGCGCTGCCCCAAGACCCCGCAAACTTTTGAAAAAGTTTGATCAAAACTTTTCATAAGCGAAGTCATAAGCGGAGTCATAAACCTGTGCTTCTCCGTTTTTATGCAAAAACTATTGACAAAAAGGCAAATACAATATATAATGAAAAGAGTGTTGTTATTACGTTACAATGAAAGGATTTATCCATGAAATACGAGCATTTACAAGTTGAAAAAAAGTGGCAGGAATATTGGGCGGAGCACGAAACCTTCAAGACCGACGTTTGGGATTTCTCCAAGCCTAAGTTCTATGCACTTGATATGTTCCCGTACCCCTCCGGCGTGGGTCTGCACGCAGGTCACCCCGAGGGCTATACCGCAACCGACATTATCTCCAGAATGAAGAGAATGCAGGGCTACAACGTGCTGCACCCCATGGGTTACGACTCCTTCGGTCTGCCCGCAGAGCAGTATGCGGTCACCACGGGCAACCACCCCAACGGCTTTACCCAGGAAAACATCAAGACCTTCTCTGCGCAGCTGCGCGAGCTGGGCTTTGACTATGACTGGTCCAAGATGATCGCCACCAGCGATCCCGACTTCTACAAGTGGACGCAGTGGATCTTCAAGCAGCTGTATCTGGACGGATATGCACAGTATATCGACATGCCCGTTAACTGGTGTGAGGAGCTGGGCACCGTGCTTTCCAACGATGAGGTCATCGACGGCAAGTCCGAAAGAGGCGGCTATCCCGTTATCAGAAAGAACATGAAGCAGTGGGTCATCAACCAGCCCGCATTTGCGGAAAAGCTGCTGGAGGGTCTTGACGAGATCGACTGGCCCGAATCCACCAAGCTCATGCAGAAGAACTGGATCGGCAAGTCCACCGGTGTGGAGGTCAAGTTCGGGATCGTGGGCGGCGGTGAATTCTCCATTTTCACCACCTGCATTGAAACCATCTACGGTATCACCTTCATGGTGCTCGCGCCCGACGGCGAGGTCACCAAGAGTCTGCTTGACAGAGTGCAGAACAGAGAAGAGGTACAGGCGTACATTGATGAAACGCTCAAAAAGAACGATATGGACCGCACCGAGCTCAACAAGACCAAGTCCGGCTGTGAGCTGAAGGGCGTGACCTGCATCAACCCCGTCAACGGCAAGGAAGTACGTATGTTTATCGGTGACTTCGTGCTTGCAAACTACGGCACGGGCGCCGTTATGGCTGTTCCTTCGCACGACCAGCGTGACTTTGAGTACGCGATCGCGCATAATATCGATATGATCCAGGTTATTGACGGCGACGAAAAGCTGGGACATGCAGACGTGTCCGAAAAGGCATTTGAAAAGCAGGATTACCTGGGCAAGGGCTACCGCCTGATCAATTCCGAGGAGTTCACGGGCTTGACCGTGGAAGAGGCAAAGGAAGCCATTACCTCCAAGCTGGAGGGCATGGGCGTCGCCAAGAGAACGGTCAACTACCACTTCAGAGAGTGGATCTTTGCGCGCCAGCGTTACTGGGGCGAGCCCGTTCCCGTGGTACACGGTGAGGACGGTGAGGTACACGTGCTGCCCGATGAGGAGCTGCCGCTGATCCTCCCCGAGCTGGATAACTACAAGGGCGAGGGCGGTAAGGCGCCTTTGGAAAATGCAACCGAGTGGAAGCAGTACGATCAGAACGGCATCAAGGGTAAGAGAGAGACCTCTACCATGCCCGGCTCTGCAGGCTCGAGCTGGTATTTCCTGCGCTATATCGATCCTCACAACAACGATGAGTTTGCAAATCAGGAGCTTCTCAAGCACTGGATGCCCGTTGACCTTTACATCGGTGGCCCCGAGCATGCGGTAGGGCATTTGATGTATTCCAGAATCTGGAACAGATATCTCTACGATAAGGGTCTTGCGCCCACCAAGGAGCCCTTCCAAAAGCTGGTGCACCAGGGCATGATCCTTGGCGCAAACGGCATCAAGATGGGTAAGCGTTTCCCCGAGTTTGTGGTCAATCCCAGCGACGTCGTCAGAGATTACGGCGCAGACACCCTGCGTCTGTACGAAATGTTCATGGGCCCGCTGGAGGTTTCCAAGCCCTGGAGCGACGCAGGCGTTGACGGCGCACGCAGATTCCTCAACCGCGTATGGGCGTTCTTTACCGAGGCAGAGAACGTTGTGGACTGCGAAGTGCCCGCGCTGGAAAAGGTTTACCACAAGAGCGTTAAGAAGATCACCGAGGACTTTGAGAAGCTGGCGTTCAACACCGCGATCTCGCAGATGATGATCTTTGTCAACGCTGTATATAAGGAAGGCAAGTGCCCCAAGGAATACGCAGAGGGCCTCGTCAAGATGCTGTCCTGCATCTGCCCGCACATCGGCGAGGAGATCTGGCAGATCCTTGGTCACGATATCACTATCGCGTACGAGCCTTGGCCCACTTACGACGAAGCAAAGACCGCTGACGACACCGTAGAGGTTGCCGTACAGATCAACGGCAAGCTGCGTGCCACCATCATGCTGCCCGTAGGCTGCTCCAAGGAGGACGCCATCGCCACGGCAAAGGCTGATCCCAAGATCGCAGAGCAGATCGAGGGCAAGACCATCGTCAAGGAGATCTCCGTACCCGGTAAGATCGTCAATATCGTGGTCAGATAATTTTCCAAAAAACTTTTGTGCAAATACTTGACATTCCGGATTCTTTGGTGTATAATACCAAAGGATATAACGGAAGTTATGTTTAATTCACTCTTGGCAGACGCGAGGGGAGGGAAATAGATAATGGCAGAAGTAAGACTCAAGGAAGGCGAAACTCTGGACAGCG
>JAGBXH010000458.1 GCA_017629395.1 Clostridia bacterium
ACCTGAGCTGCGCTCAGACGCACGTATTTTCCCTCGGGCACCTCTCCAAGCTCCAATTCTCCGATAGCAACGCGCACCAGCTGCTTGACGCGTAAGTTCTGCAGCTCGCAAATGCGGCGGATCTGGCGGTTGCGCCCCTCGTAGAGCGTCATTTCGAGTAGCGTCTCGTGCTCGCCCTCGGCAAGCTTACGCACGCGAATGGGCTGGGTAAGGTATCCGTCCAGCTCGGTAGGGGCACCAAGGCCCGTCATTTGCGCGGTGGTGGGATGACCCGCAACCAGCACGTGATAGATCTTGGGGATATCGTGGCGCGGATGCGTCAGGCGGTTGGCAAGCTCGCCGTCGTTGGTCATGAGCAAAAGTCCGGAGGAGTCCATGTCAAGTCTGCCTACGGGATAGACGCGCGTGCCTGCACTGCGTGTCAGCTCGGCAACCGTCGGGCGTCCTTTTTCGTCCGACATGGTGGTCACAAAGCCGCGCGGCTTGTTGAGCATCAGGTATACCTTGCCCGATTGCCTGGGCGGTGTGATGCGCTTTCCCGCATATTCCACAACGTCCACACCGGGTGTGATCTTTTGCCCCAGCTCGGCAGGGACGCCGTTGACCTTGACACGGCCTTTTTTGATCTCTTCCTCTGCCGCGCGGCGAGAGAGCACGCCGCAATCGGTAAAGTATTTTGCAAGTCTGATCGGTTCGTTCATAAAATATCCTTCAATATATTCAGTAGTTTGCGCAGCCAGCTAAAGGGTGTGCGCTTGTTTTCTTTTCTTGGTACGGTATAGGCTGCTGCAAGCGGTGCTTGCGCGATGATCTCTCCCTCCAGCGTCCATACCGCCTCTCCGATCACCTCGCCCGCCTCTATGGGGGCGTAGACGAAGTGGGGGGCGTTGACCGTACAGGTGATCTCGCCGCGCTGCCGCGGCAGGGTAATTGAAAGCTCGCCAACCGTCTGCAGATACAGCTCCGATTGCACGCCGCCAACCACGGGCAGCCAAGTAAGATAGCTGCCGCTTTTTGCCAGGAGTACGTGCTCATATGCGGCAAAGCCGCTCTCGTGCAGGGCGGTGTGTGTTTTCCAGTCGTCGGGGCAGTCCAGCGTTACACATACAAGCCGCACCCCCTCGCGCTCGGCAGCACTGACCAAGCATCGACCGCTTTTTTTGGTAAATCCGGTCTTGACGCCGATACAGCCCTGAAGGGATGCAAGCAGCTTATTATGATTGCGCAGCACGCGCGCCCCCTCTTGCTCGCGCAGGGGAATGACCTTTTTGGGAGTGGAAACGATACGCAAAAAATCCTCGTTTTCAAGTGCGTGGGAGGTGATGCAGGCAAGATCGTATGCAGAGGTGTAGTGCCCCTTGGCATCAAGCCCGTGCGGATTGGCAAACTGCGTATTTTGCAGTCCCAGCTCCCGTGCCTTTTGATTCATCAGCGCGGCAAAGCCCTCGATGCTGCCTGCGGTATGATAGGCAAGCGCGGCTGCCGCGTCGTTGGCAGAGGACAGCATAAGTGCGTAGAGCAGCTGCTCCACGGTCAATTTCTCGCCCTCGTACAAATAAACCGACGAGCCCTCCACGCCCACGGCACGCGCATCCACGCATACCGTCTGTGTCAGGTCACAATGCTCCAATACCACCAGCGCAGTCATGATCTTGGTGGTGGATGCCATAGGCATGCGGGTGTGCGCATGCTGCTCGTACAGCACGCGACCGCTTTCCGCCTCGATCAGAATTGCTGCCCCTGCGCCCACGGGTGCAGGTACTGTTACGCTTGCGTCCAACGCATATGCCGGCACAGCACACCCAAATAAACACAAAACAATGCACAATAGTGTGCAAAGCACGCTCTTGATCAGATTTTTTTGCATAGTACCCCCGTATTGATCCCGTAATGCTACAATATACGGGATCACGCGGGAAAGTATGTCTTATTCGTCCTTATTCTCGGATTCGATTGCGGGCTGCGCCTCACCGTCAGCCTTCATTTCGGCAAACTTATCGAAGATCATCTTGAGGCGGTAAACGATATCGGGCGTGCGCTCCAACAGATCCGCAACCTGCTCAATGGTGTCCTTGGGGGTCTTTTGCCCGACGTTGATCATTTCCACGCGACCCTCGTGCGTAATGACCAAAAAGCCGACGGGCTGAACGGAAAGACCCGTGCCGCCGCCACCGCCGAAATTCTTGGCGGAGGAGTCCTTTTTGCCGTCAAAGTCCAAGCCGCCCGAGGCAAAGCCCATGCTGATCTTGGATACGGGAACGATGGTCACGCCGTTGGAGGTCTCCATGGGTGTACCGATGACGGTATTTGCGTCAATGATGGTGCGGATGTTTTCAAGCGATTCCTTGATGATCTCTTGGATCTTGTTGTTCTCAGCCATGTTGGAAGGTTCCTTTCGTATATGAAAAATTCATTGTTTTGCGGGAGTGGGGGCAGCTGTCTTTTTCATCAGGCTGTCCTTGTGCCCAAGGACGACCGGAATGAGAGAGAGCAGCGTGTGCAGCGTACGGAATACGCCAAAGGATACGACTAAGGTAAAATCGGTGCGGGTCTTGTCGCCCGTATAATCGGGACGGATGACCACGTCCGCCTTGCGCACGTGCAGCACGGCATGTGCGTCAATGACGGCAAGCAGCTCTGTTACGGCTGCCCAAAGTGAGCCGCACAGCAGCGCGGTCCCGGCAGCGTCCTTGCCGACTACGTTTACGTGCAAGCGGCAAACGTGCACGTGCAGCCCCTTGCGCGTCCCCTCGAAGAACGCCTCGATCAGCTCACGGATCATGCACAAAAGCACCTCCACGTCCAATTTGCTCTCGGGCTTCTTTTGCCCGGGCTTTGCGTCCCCCGTGGGTGCGGGCTTTTTCTTTTGCGCCTTGCTTTGCGCGTATTTTTGCATCAGCGCGCGGTAAAGTGCATGCTGACGCACCATTTCAAGATAATCCTCGGCGTGCCTTGCGTGCTTTTCTGCAGCGCGCATGGCTTTTTTCTTGGTATAGGTGCATAATCTGCGCAGCTTTTTTGGGGGCTTGGGAATGGTGACTACCCGAATGCCGCCCACGTAGAGCTTCAGGCACAGCCTGTCGCGATATTCGATCTTGAGCTTGATGCGCAAGGCAAGCAACGCGGTCACGAGCGCGAGCACAATCACGATCACAGCTGCGATCACGATCAGCACGATTTTAAGTGCGAGTGGCATGGCAGCCTCCTTTCCGAAAATTGGGGTTGGATGATCAGATCTCCGCGCGCGCGTCGTCCTCTGCAACCTCGGTGTATTCGCCCTCGGGTGCTGCTTCCTCGGCAGGGGCTTCGATCTCCATTTCCACCTGCTCGGCTTGTGCAGCGGCAATGCTGAGTGCCTCGGTCTCGGGCAGCTCGGAAAGCGAGTTCAGACCGAACACACGCAAAAACTTATCGGTAGTCACGTACAGCATGGGGCGACCGGGTGCGTCCATTCTGCCGCAAGCCTCAATCAGATTCTTGTCAAGCAGAGAGCCCACGGCGTACGAAGAGTCCACGCCGCGCACCGCGTCCACGTAAGCGCGGGTGACGGGCTGATTGTAAGCCACGATGGCAAGCACCTCCATGGAGGATGCCGAGAGGTTGCCGCCTCTCTTGATGCCAAGGGCTTCACGAATATAGGGCATATACTGCTCCTTGGTGGTCAGCTGGCAGGTCTCGGGCAGACAAAGCATCAGAATGCCTCTGCCTGCTTTTTGGTATTCCTCTGCCATGTGCTCGCAAAGCAGACGGACGTCCTTTTCGGAAAGTCCCAGCACCTCTGCAAGCTTTTCGTATTTAACGGGATAGCCCGCAGCGAAAAGGATCGCCTCAATGGCTTCACCGATATCGGAAATGGTGGGCATTTGCTGTTCTGTCATACTTGTGCTACCTCACTGTCTTGTTTTTGGGGTTGTCTTTGATCTGCGGGAATGGGATTGATGCGCAGCTTTGCGCCCGAGGTATAGAGCGAGTGCTCGTTGGCGTCCTCGTCGTCAAGCAGAATGTCGCGCACCTTGAGAAGCTCCAATACACCTAAGAAAATGGCAATCATGTCGGCGTGAGAAACCGAGTCGGAGAGCAGCTCCTCCATTTGCGTCCATTCCTTCTTTTTCATGCGGTGCAAAATGCCCACGATCTTTGCCTCAAC
>JAGBXH010000459.1 GCA_017629395.1 Clostridia bacterium
CCTGCACAAGCCTATCCGATGCCCGCGGGGCATCGGAGCGGTTCAAATCGGTGGGAGAAGCCCAGCCAACAGAAAAGGGTATGCCGACGGCCTACCCATTTCTGTTGGCTGGGCTGGCCGGGTTTGAACCGACGAGTGCCAGAGTCAAAGTCTGGTGCCTTACCGCTTGGCGACATCCCAATAACTCGTATATTATATCATGGGTTTGGCGGTTCGTCAAGTCTTTTTTTGCAAAAAAAGAATTTTTACATTGCAAAGTTCGGCATTTCGTGCTATAATGTTCAGTAGCACACAGAAAGAAGGACACGACCTTGGCGACTAAGACGTTACGCAAAGACTTTACACAAGGCAATATTTCACGACAGCTGCTGCTTTTTGCGCTGCCTTTTATGGCGTCCAACGCCATGCAGGTGCTGTACAGTGCCATTGATATGGTCATTGTCGGCAAGTTTGTGGGAACGTTCGGCCTTTCTGCCGTTTCGCAATCCTCGCTGATCGTCAATTTTGCCACCATGGTGTGTCTGGGCTTTTCCAACGCAGGGCAGGTGCTGATCGCGCAGGCGCTGGGCGCGGGTAAGAAAAAAGAAATGAGCCGCATCATGGGCACGCTGTTCGGCTTTGTTCTGGCGTTGTCGCTGGTGCTCTCGGGTATCATTTTGCTGCTGCATCAACCGATATTGACCTTGGTCAACATTCCCGACGAAGCCCGTGACATGGCGGTAGAGTATATGATCATCTGCACCATTGGTCTGTTCTTTACAGCAGGGTACAACATGGTTTCCGCCGTACTGCGCGGCATGGGAGATGCCAAGCGTCCGTTTATGTTCATTGCCATTGCGTCGGTCACAAATCTGCTGCTTGACCTGCTTTTCACAGGCTGGCTTGGCTGGGGTGTGGCGGGTGCTGCATGGGCAACCATTATCGGGCAGGGCGTGTCGTTCATCTTCTCGCTGTTCTATCTCTACCGCAAAAGAGAGGCGTTCGGCTTTGATTTTGCCAAGGAGAATTTTATTCCCGATCTCAAATACGTGGGCATGATCGCCAAGCAGGGCGTGCCCATGGCGATCCAGTCGGGCTTTATCAATCTTTCCATGATCGTGGTCAACGCGCAGATCAATAACCTGGGCGTTGTGGAAAGCGCGGCGTTCGGTGTGGGCGTGCGCATTGACGACATCATCAACAAGATCTCGCAGGGCATTCAATATGCCGCCATGCCCATGGTCAGCCAGAACATCGGCGCGGGCGACCAAAAGCGCGCTGAGAAGGTGGTGCATTGGGCTTGGGTGTATTCGTTTGCCTTGACAGTGTTTTTTGTGGCAATGTACGTGCTGTTTGGCAAGCAGCTCTTTATGCTGTTTGACCCGGACAATCCCGCCGTGCACGCCATGTCGGGCGAGTTTATCCGCGCGATCCTTTGGATGTTCCCGGCATTTGCCATCATGCGCGGCAGCGGCGCGTTTATCCAAGGTCTTGGGCACGCCAAGCTTTGCATGGTGCTGGCACTTTTGGACGGTGTGGTGCTGCGTATCGGGCTTTCGTGGCTGTTTGGTATCGGCTTTGGCTGGGGCTTTTTCGGCTTCGTGCTGGGCTACGGTCTTGCACCCTACGGCTATGCCATTCCAAGTCTGATCTATTTCCTGTCGGGTGTGTGGAAAAAGCGCAGAACCCTGGCAGAAGAGATGTAAATAAGCAAAGAGGTCGCATTGCGGCCTCTTTTGGTTTTGAAAAAATTTTTATCGCAAATTTTTACAAGCTTTTATAAAAATGCCGTCTATAAGAGTGAGGCGCCCAAACAAATCATCAAAGGAGGTGCAATATGGAAAAGAAAAAACGCGAGTCGCTGCTCTCGGACGAGCAGATCATTGATCTGTACTTTGCCCGCGAGGAGCGCGCGATTGAGGAGACCGACAAAAAATATTGCCATTATCTATACTCGGTTGCCTATAATATTCTTGCAAACGAGCAAGATACCGAGGAATGCCTGCAGGATACGTATCTGAGGACCTGGAACACCATCCCGCCCGAGCGTCCGAACGTATTTCGCGCGTTTTTGGCAAAGATCACGCGCAATCTCAGCTTAGACCGCTACGAGCACGAGCGCAGACAAAAGCGAATCCCGACCGAGGGATGCGTGCCGCTTGACGAGGTGCAGGAGTTTGTGCCAGACGGCAGCGACATTGAGCGTGACATGCAGGCAGAGCAGATCGGCAAGGTGATCACGGCGTACTTAGACAGTACGACCGACCGCCGC
>JAGBXH010000059.1 GCA_017629395.1 Clostridia bacterium
CATTTTGCATTCCGCATTCTGCATTTACAAAAACCAACCCCGCGACGCGTCGCGGGGTTGGTTTTTGTATTAAAGACCTCTCTTCACGTAAGTGGTGTGAAGCAGCTCGTGAGCCTTGTGGCTGTTGGGCTCGCCAAGGAAGGTGTCGTACAACTCCTTGATAGCGGGGTTCTCGTGAGACAGACGCAGAGGCATGGAAGCGTCCAGGTTGTACAGAACGCTTGCACGCAGAGCCTTGACGTCGGTCCAGTTGAGTACCTTTGCTTCTACGTGAGGCTGACCGCCGCCGTTTACACAGCCGCCGGGGCAACCCATGATCTCGATGAAGTCATACTTCTTCTCACCACTCTTGACAGCGTCAAGCAGAGCGGCAGCATTCTTAGTGCCGGATGCAACTGCTACGTTCAGGGTAATGCCTGCAATGGTGTAGCTTGCTTCCTTCCAGCCCTGAGTACCGCGAACCTCGTGGAAGTCCAGCTTTTCGGGGTTGGTGCCGGTCAGAGCGAACACAGCAGTTCTGAGTGCTGCTTCCATAACGCCGCCGGTTGCGCCGAAGATAACGCCTGCACCGGTGGAGATGCCCAGAGGTGCATCAAACTGCTCCTCGGGAAGCTCGTTGAAGTTGATGCCTGCGCGGCGGATCATTCTTGCCAGCTCGCGAGTAGTCAGGGAGAAGTCAACGTCAGCAACACCTGCAGCGTCCTCATCCTCTCTGCCGATCTCAAACTTCTTAGCGGTACAAGGCATGATGGATACCATCACGATATCCTTGGGATCCCAGCCCATCTTCTCTGCATAGTAAGTCTTGGTGATCGCACCCAGCATCTGGTGAGGAGACTTGCAGGAGGACAGGTTGTCGGTGAACTCGGGATAGTAGTGCTCGCAGTACTTAACCCAACCGGGCGAGCAGGAGGTGATCATGGGCAGCACGCCGCCGTTCTTGAATCTGCCAAGGAACTCGGTTGCTTCTTCCATGATGGTCAGGTCTGCTGCAAAGTCGGTATCAAATACGTTGGTAAAGCCCAGACGGCGCAGAGCTGCAACCATCTTACCCTCACCGTTAGTACCGATGGGGTTGCCAAACTCCTCAGCGATCGCTGCGCGAACTGCAGGAGCAGTCTGTACAACGACGTGCTTGGAGGAATCAGCCAGAGCTGCAAACACCTCGTCGGTATTGTCCTTTTCATACAGTGCGCCTACGGGGCAGGCATTGATGCACTGACCGCAGTTGACGCAAGAGGTGGTTGCCAGCGCGGTATCAAAGGTGCAGCCGATGTGGGTATCAAAGCCACGGTCGTTTGCGCCGATGACGCCAATGCCCTGTACCTTTTCACACATTGCAGAGCAACGGCGGCACAGAATGCACTTGCTGTTATCGCGAATGATTGCACAGGAGGAGTCGTCAATACGGCTCTCGGTCTTGACGCCTGCATAGTAGTCCTCTTCCACACCGTACTCCTGGCACAGCTTCTGCAGCTCACAGTTGGTGGAGCGCACGCAGGACAGGCACTTCTTGTTGTGGTTAGAGAGCAGCAGCTGAAGGTTCATCTTTCTCGCCTTGGTGATAGCGGGAGAGTTGGTTACGATCTCGGTGCCCTCTCTCTCGATGGGGTATACGCAAGCGGTTACAAGTCCGCGCGCGCCCTTGACCTCAACCAGGCACAGACGGCATGCGCCGATCTCGTTGATGTCCTTGAGGTAGCAAAGGGTGGGAATATCGATGCCTGCCAGCTTGGCAGCTTCGAGAACGGTGGTACCGTAGGGTACGGTATAGGGCTGACCGTTGATCTTGATATTAAGCATTTTGGTTTCCATTTCCACAATTCTCCTTTCTTAGTCCTTATAGATTGCGCCGAACTTACAGCCCGCAACGCAAGCGCCGCACTTAACGCACTTGGAGGCGTCAATGCTCAGAGAAGGCAGCTTGTGGCCGGGAGCAATGTAATCGGTCTTGGAGATCGCGTCTGCAGGGCAGTTCTTGATACACTTGCCGCAGCCAATGCACTTCTCCTTGTCAATGACGTAAGACATCAGGCTCTTGCAGACGCCTGCAGGGCACTTCTTGTCTACGATATGTGCGATATATTCTTCACGGAAGAACTTCAGGGTTGCAATAACGGGGTTAGGCGCAGTCTGACCAAGGCCGCACAGCGATGCGGACTTGATGTACTCGCACAGCTCCTCCATGCGATCCAGGTCTTCCATCTCACCGTTACCGGAGATGATCTTATCCAGAATTTCAAGCAGTCTGCGAGTACCTACGCGGCAGGGGGTGCACTTACCGCAGGATTCGTCAACCGTGAACTCCAAGAAGAACTTTGCGATGTCAACCATGCAGTTGTCCTCGTCCATAACGATCAGACCGCCGGAGCCCATCATACAACCGATTGCAGTCAGGTTGTCGTAGTCGATGGGGGTGTCGATCAGGGACGCGGGGATACAACCACCGGAAGGACCACCGGTCTGAGCAGCCTTGAACTTCTTACCGTTCGGGATACCGCCGCCGATCTCCTCGATAACCTCACGCAGAGTAGTACCCATAGGTACCTCTACAAGACCGGTGTTGGTGATCTTACCGCCCAGAGCAAATACCTTGGTGCCCTTGGACTTTTCGGTGCCCATGCTGGTGAACCACTCAACGCCGTTGAGAATGATCTGAGGAATGTTAGCATAGGTCTCTACGTTGTTGAGAACGGTAGGCTGTGCGAACAGACCCTTGACTGCGGGGAAAGGAGGACGAGGTCTGGGCTCGCCGCGGTTACCCTCGATAGAGGTCATGAGCGCGGTCTCCTCACCGCAAACAAATGCGCCTGCGCCAAGACGGATCTTCATATCAAAGTTGAAGCCGGTGCCGAAAATGTTTTCGCCGAGCAGGCCGTATTCTCTTGCCTGATCAATAGCGATCTGCAGACGGTTTACTGCGATGGGGTACTCTGCACGAACGTAAACGTAACCCTCGTCAGCGCCGATTGCGTAAGCAGCGATTGCCATAGCCTCAATAACTGCGTGGGGGTCACCCTCCAGAATGGAACGGTCCATGAATGCACCGGGGTCGCCCTCGTCTGCGTTACAAGCAACGTACTTCTTAACGTTGCCGCGGTTGCCCGAAGCAAACTTCCACTTCAGACCGGTGGGGAATCCGCCGCCGCCTCTGCCGCGCAAGCCGGAATCAAGCACAGTCTGGATAACCTCGTCGGGGGTCATCTCGCGCAGGCACTTCTCCAGCGCGAAGTAGCCGTCCATTGCGATATACTCTTCAATGCTCTCGGGGTTGATCACACCGCAGTTACGCAGTGCAACTCTCTTCTGCTTCTTGTAGAAGGTCGTCTCGCTCAGGGAAGCTGCCTCCAGCTCCTCCTCGCCATTTGCAGCCTCGGTCTCATTGTAGACCAGACGCTCAACGATTCTACCCTTCTCCAGGTGCTCGGAAACGATCTCGGGGATGTCTTCCAGGGTAACTCTGGAGTAGAAGGTTCCCTCGGGATATACGATCATGATCGGGCCAAGTGCGCAAAGACCGAAGCAACCGGTCAGAACGATCTTGATTTCCTCATCAAGGCCCTTTGCCTTCAGCTCCTCTGCCAGCTTTTCGCTCAGCTTAACGCTGCCCGAAGAGCTACAGCCGGTACCGCCGCAAATCAGTACGTGAGAACGAATCATAACTCTTTATTCCTCCTTGATTACTTCTTGTCTGCGTTGATGGTGTACTCTGCAACAGGCTTGCCACCCTTGATGTGCTTTTCGATGACTTCCTTTGCCTTATCAGCGGTCATCTTGACGTAGGTAACCTTCTCTGCATCCTTGGTGTAGACCTCAACAACGGGCTCATACTGGCAAATGCCGATACAACCGGTCTGGGTAACGATAACACTCTCGCCCAAGCCTGCCTCGGTAACACCCTCGACAAACGCGTTGAGAACGGGACGTGCACCTGCTGCGATACCGCAGGTAGCCATACCGACTACGATACGAATATCACCGCTGGATTTGCGCAGAACGACCTTGTCCTGCATTTTGGCCTTTATGGCCTTCAGCTCTTCAAGTGACTTCATTTTGAATGATCCTTTCAGATTAATTATAAATTTTTTTATTAACCGAATTTATTGCAGCCCCTCGTACTGCTCTTGCAGGTACGAGCCGATCCAGGAAAGGATCTCGGGCTCGCCAAGCGAGATATCCTCGCCCAGCACCTCACGAAGCTCTTTTGTGGAAAGTGTGACCTCTCCTCCATCTGTCTTGTGAGAATAGTCAAAATCGATCTCGGGGGATCCCTGGATCAGCGTTTTGACCGTTTCGACCATATCCCCAAGAGGAATAAAGTCAATATGATTTTTACCAAAGGTAGCGCGCGTAGTCGTTCCGTGATCCTCCCCTGCCGACTCGTGCACCGAGGTTACTTCAACCCCGCCGCCCGTCATTTCGGCAAGCATCGTCAGAAACGGAATACCAAGCCCCACCTTTCGTGTCTTTCTTGTGGTGAAAAAGGGGTTAGAAAGCTTTTCCAGCTGCTCCTGCGTCATGCCGCAGCCGTTATCGCTGACGCAAAAGGTCAGCCATTCGTCCTGCTCGGTCAATTCGATGACAATATGAGTCGCGCCCGCTCTGACCGAATTCATGGTGATATCCAGCACGTAAAGTGAAAGCTCGTCCATATTAGTCCTCCTTCTTGCCAAGCAGATAATCGATCAGCCTGTCCCTGACGCGCTGTGAGGAATACGGCTCGTCGTCAAGCTCGAGTGCAAAGCCCTCCTCGGAAATATCGGTCAGGTAATGCGCATCCGAGGATGCAACGTAGGTCAATCCTCGCTCACGCAGCACGGGATACTCGTCCAGGCAACGCTCCAGCGACGCAATATCACCAAGCTCAAAGGCGGTAAAGTGCGGATCGGGCGGAAAATCACCCAGCATTGCGATAATACCGTTTGAGGATCTGTCGATATGCGCGGGATAGCAAACGCCGCCACGGGAGATCACTTCCGCGTACGCCTCCTCCAAGGAAAGGTAGGACGCGTTGAGCAAGAGATACTCCTCACTGCCGATCACCTCGTCATTTTCGTCGGTAATCAGCTGCTCGCCGAATATTTCGGGCTGATTTTTGATCTTGAAGCGACGCTCGTCCACGTATTCCCCAAACGCCATTGCACTCTCCAGATCGCGAAACAGGCAGACCGCGTGAACGTCCTCAGCGGTGGTCAGCTCCATACCCGCTACGGGAATGATGCCGTTTGCCTTGGCGATCTTGAAAAACGCAGGGCAGTTTTTGGTGGAATTGTGATCGGTCAGCGCCACGATCTGCAATCCGTTGAGCAGTGACATTCCTACGATATTGCCCGGGGTCATGTCCCCGTCCCCGCAGGGGGAGAGGCAGGAATGCAGGTGCAGGTCGCACCGATACAGGCTCATGGAGTTACTCCTCTGCCATCTTACCGATGGCACAGCAGATCTCGTAAGCCGACATAGGCGAGGTCATAACGGTAATGCCGTTGTCCTCTGCCGCACCCAGCACGTCTGCTTGCATGGTAACGTCCTCTGCAAGGAGAATGACCGCAGGCTCAGTCAGGTTTGCAACAGCGACAACGTTGATGTTTGCCATGATGGTGACCCATGCGCAGCCCGCCTCCACGCGACTCATCGCGCGGCTGAGCAAGTCGCCTGCATAAACGCCTTCAAACTCGCCGTCCGCCGTGCCGCAAAGCACGCGCGCGCAAAGCTTATCCTGCAACGCTTCAACCTTCATAGCATCAGTCCTCCCCGTCTCGGTGGTTTTCTTTGATTATGCTGTCAAACCGTGCTAAAAGCCACTCTCGCTCGGTTTCAATGCCCCTCTCCTTCATCAGACGCTTGAGCATGACCGTGCATTCATCCGCTCCTGCCTCGCATTTGACGATGTCCTCGGCAAACGCCATGCAGTTGGGTGCTCCGCACGAGCCGCAATCAAGTCCGGGAAGTGCCTTGCCGATGCACTCGATATCACTCATCATGCGCATAGCGGTGCGTCTGTCCTCGGACAAAAGACCGTAGGGATTGTACTCGATCTCTTTTTCATGGAAATACTTATCGGGAATCCAATCGCTGGCGGGTCTGTTGGGGGAAACGGGCAGATAACGCTTGAGCGATTGCAATCTTGCCTGCGCGATGTAGGGGTTTGCCACCGTCATCGCACCGCCGACGCAGCCGCCGCTGCAAGCGTTGAGCTCAACAAAATCCAGCGTAGTGATATCCGCGCTGTCAATGCGGTCAAGCACGCGGATACAGTTCTCGATACCGTCAGCCGCCAGGTAGCGGTGATTGAGGATCGCGGTGGATTCCCCACCCGTGGTCGCCCAGCCGATACCAATGATACCTGCCTCGGTGACCTCGTAGGGCTCCTCCTTATAGCTATTCATTTTGTCAAGCAGCGCGAAATACACGTCGCGCACCGAAACGGTGGCGGACACGTAATTGCGCTCTCCCGCAAAGTCGTTCTTGACGTAACTGACCTTAGCGGGACAGGGTGAGATAAAGATAATGCCGATATCCTCATCCGAAAGCTCGGGATGCTCTGCCATCGCCTTTTCTCTTGCAAGCATTGCCGCAATATCAATGGGAGGCAGGATAGGCATGATATTCTCACACAAATAAGGGTAATTTGTACTGATCAAGCGCATGATCGTCGGGCAAGCCGAGCTGATCACGGGCTTTTTCACGTCTTCACGATTGATGTACTTGCGCGTGTAGGCACTGACCAGCTCTGCGGCGCAGGCAACCTCAAATACGTCGTCAAATCCAAGATCCAGAAGACCGCGGATGATATAGCCGATGTTATCAAGATTATCAAATTGACCGTACAGAGCAGGTGCGGGCAGCGCGACCGTGTATTTGTAATCACTCAGCACGCCAAGCGCGTCATGCGTCGCCTTTTTCGCCTTATAGGGGCAAACGCGAATGCACTCTCCGCAGTCGATGCAGCGCACGGGATTGATCACAGCATGTCCGTTACGAATACGGATCGCCTCGGTCGGGCATCGCTTCAAGCAAGCCGTACATCCCTTACATTTTTCGATATCAAGTGATACCGAGTGCTCGTACTGTCGCATACACACCTCGCATCATCTGATGAATTTTCGTCAGATCAGAACCGTCATGGTAATGGTCGTTCCCTCTCCGACTACGGTATCGATACGCAGATCGTCCGTATATTTGATCATATTGGGCAGACCCATGCCCGCGCCAAAGCCTAAGTTGCGGATATGATCCTTTGCCGTGGAATAGCCCGCCTGTATGGCAAGCTCCACGTCAGGGATTCCGGGTCCCTTATCGGCAAGAACGATGATGATCTTATCATCCGACGCTTCAACCTCGGCAACGCCGCCGTTTGCGTGAATGACCATGTTGATCTCGCCCTCGTACATGGCGATCGACACACGTCTGATCACCTCGGGGGAATATCCCAGCTGGCGCAATTTTTTCTTGACCGTGACAGACGCAGCGCCCGCGGACGAAAAGTCCGAGCCGTCCACGTCAAAACGGAATTTTACAATGTCAGACATCAATGACCTCCCGAGTGAGAAAGTCCCGCTGCGTACAGAATACCGCTTGCCTCAAATGCACGCTTATCCGAGCACATGACGGCAATGCCGCATTCCTCTGCCAGCTCAACCATCTCAGGGGTAGGCTTTTTGCCTCTGACGAAAACGATGCAGATCATGTCCATCATATTTGCAGTGCGTATCACCTGCGAATTGATAAGACCCGTGATAAGTACTCCTTGGTCCTTGACGTAAGCGAGCACGTCGCTCATCATATCGCTGCAGCATGCCGAGATGACCTCGCTATCCAGGTGCTCCTCGCCTGCCAGCAGCTCTGCGTCCAAAAGTTTACCGATTTCGCTGATCTTCATAATTTTTTCTCCATTTTTGCGGAAAAACCGCGGATTTGGTGGGTTCTGCGTAAATTAGTCTACGTACTTCTTGAGAATTTCGGGAACGTCAGCAACAGTCAATCTGCCGTAAACCTCACCGTTAACGGTAAGAACGGGAGCAAGACCGCAAGCGCCGATGCATCTGGTCGCCTCAAGAGAGTACTTACCGTCAGCAGAGGTGCTGCCAACAGGTACGCCAAGCAGCTCGGAGAACTTGTTGATAATGTCGCCGGAGCCCTTTACGTAGCAAGCGGTACCCAGGCATACTGCAACAGCAATATCACCGTCGGGATTGAGCTTGAACTGTGCGTAGAAGGTAGCAATACCGTAGATCTTCTCAACGGGAGTGCCGGTCTTCTCAGCGATGATCTTCTGCACCTCGTAGGGCAGATAGCCGTAAATTGCCTGAGCTTCCTGCATAATGGGCATGGTTGCACCGGGTACGCCCTTATACTTTTCAATCACTTCAAGCAACTGAGCTTCCTGCTCGGGAGTGCCACGAAATTCAACCGTAGTCAATTTCTTTTTCATGGTAGTAGATTCCTCCTGTGAATTACTTTATAAATATAAGCAGTTTATTATATCATATAATTCTATAAAAGTCTATAGGTTTGTGAAAAAATCATCAAATTTTGGTGGAAAAACAAACCGAAACAGCCGTCATACGGGGATTTTTGTGCAGTATGGGAAAGCCGAAACCGCGCTTTTTTCAATTGTAAACTTTTTGTGAATTTACGCCGCTGCCGAGCACAACAAAAAAGGAGCACGAGCAGCTTGGCTCTTACTCCTTATCTTGATTCAGTCAATCCCTACGGATCACCTTTTTGCACCACGTGCGCTTGTTGCACTTGGGGCATTTGAGATACCGCGTCGTACCTCTGTGCATGGCGTTAAGTGCCTCCTTGTAGGTGGGCACGATTTCGTGCCCGCAATTCTTGCACTTATAAGCGCCTACGCTGACCTCTAGCTTCAAGGCATAAAAGCACGGAATCAAAAATACGACGACTACCGCAAGAATGACGACCAGCTGCCAAGGTCCCTCCGGTATAAAAAACGCAGCGGCGAAGATGCCCGCAAGCAACCCGATGATGCTGACGGTCATGATCGCCCACATCGCAGACCATATCGTCTTGTTTTTTCTTTCAATTTCCTTTGCCATTTCCAGCAAAAGCTGCTCGTTTTTCTCTTGATTGTTTTCCATGGTTACCTTCTCCCCACTTAATAATTCGTTGACACTGATACCGAGAATTTCACACAGCGCAAGCATCAGGGTCGCGTCGGGCAAGGATCTGCCCGTTTCCCATTTGGATACCGCTCTGTCGGTAATGTTCAGTTTTTCTGCCAGCTGCGCCTGGGTCAAGCCCTGCAGCCTTCTGCGCTCGGCAATAAATCTGCCGATCTTGATCTGATCCATTCGTCAGTCCCCTCCTTTCACGATTATTTTAGGGGAAATGATAGTCAAAGTCAACATACTGCCGGTAGAGTGGAGAGCTTTCTACCCGCAGTAGGGGGATTTTGATGTATCAGGTAAGCTTTTTCATCTCCTGATACGGCAGGAAATCAAAGCCCGCCTTTTTGTAAACGCCTATGGCGCGCTCGTTTTCTTCTTCGACATCAAGGCGCAAAAGCGCGTTCGGGTAGGTGCGCGACACCTGCTCGATAAAGCGGCTGCCAAAGCCTCTGCCGCGAAAGCCGTCTTTGATGTAAACGTCCTCTATCCAGATGCACCTCTTGCCAAACTCGGTGGAGAAGCTTTTTGCCAGCATGGCGTAGCCGCAGATCTCTCCGTCCGACTCAAAGACGTAGCCCTCTACGTAAGGACTGCCCGCAATGCAAGCGTCCACGTCGGCATAAAAGATCTCGTCCGAACCGTTTGTTGACACGTAGGGCGTGGCGTAAAACTCACGCATGAGCGCGACCACCTCTTCCCTGTCCGCCTCGGTGATAGTTCTGATAATGTCGTTCATATAAGCTCCTTATTTTTGCTCGGCAACCTCAACAAGTCCCGCAACGTATGCGTGCACGTCAAAATTCTTTTCCACGCGGTACGCCTCATTTTCATAGATGATGGTATTATTTTCGGACGCAACCACAGCCAAAGAATTGACCGCAACACCGTTTGCATTGCAAAAGTTGACCGTATAAGCATGCGCATACATGCCTACCTTCGTGTTCTTGAGCTCCAGCGAAGAAAAGGTGTCGCAGATCTCGCGCACGGTTGCTCTGTCGGTAATGACGTAGTCTGTATAGGTCTGATCGGTATTGGAATATACGCGAATCTCAATGCTGCCCGTGTTGCGCGTGGCACTCAGCGCATCTTTCATGGGATTTTGCACCCCGCATGCAACAAGCGTCAGAGCAAGTGCGAATAAAAGTAACATGGAAAGTAACTTTTTCATTGTCATCCTCCTCGGTCATTTCTTATGGCAACTGCGAAACAAAAGCAGCAATACGCGCCGCCGTTTGCTCAACGCTCTCGTGCGTGTTGTCGATATGCAGCGCAAACTTGCCTGCATTTTGCAAAAACCAACCGTTATACTCGATTTGTGCGGCAATAAACTCCTCGCTGCTGCACATGCGCTCGGGAGGTCTTGCCAATAGTCTTTCGCGCACAGCCTCGGGCGAGCAAGTCATGGCAATCAAATACGTGGAAGCAATCCCGTCTGGCAAGCGCATTTTGTTGTAAAAATCGATCGGGCTTTGACAAGTGGTAAAGATCAAATGCTGATCCCCTGCTCTTCTCACCGCCTCTTCAAGTCCGTCCTGAATGTAGCCAAACTCATGATCCGTACCCGCGTAATCCCACCAGTTCAGCCCCATCTCATCGCTGCCCATGCAAACAAATCCTTGCAGTAGATCGAGCTCGCGCAAAGCATCCGTCACCGCAGATTTTCCCACGCCGCACGCGGCAGATACAATTACAAGCTTTTTCATGCCATGCCTCCCAAGTTTGGTTTTACAATTTCATGATACCACAAAACA
>JAGBXH010000060.1 GCA_017629395.1 Clostridia bacterium
AAGCAGCTGAATGATGCGCTTTGCCATCTGATAGCCGGGAGCAGCCTTAGCACCGAAGATATAGGTCTGAGGCGTCATTTCCAGATCGGGGTTGTCGCGCAGCTCCAGATAAATACCGATGACGTTGAGCGCATTGAGCAGCTGACGCTTGTAGTCGTGCAGACGCTTGATCTGTACGTCATAAATGCTATGGGTATCGATCTTCTGCCCCGTCTTGCGATACAGATGCTGTGCAAAAGCAACCTTGTTTGCATGCTTGATATCGCGCACGCGCTGTACCACAGCCGCATCGTCAGCAAACTTGGCAAACTCGGCAAGCTCCTCGGGATTGTGACGGTAGCCCGTACCAATGCATTCATCCAGCAGACCTGCCAGACCGGGGTTGGAATAGCACAGCCAGCGGCGATGTGCAATACCGTTGGTGACGTTGAGGAACTTCTCGGGATACATCTTATAGAAGTCCTTGAATACCGTTTCGGTCAGAATACCGGAGTGCAGCTTGGAAACGCCGTTGACGCTATGGCAGCCGATGACGCAAAGATTTGCCATTCTGACCTGACCGTAGCCGACAACGCTCATATTGGAAATGCGCTGCCAGTTGCCGGGGAATACTTCCCAAGCCTCTTTGCAGAAGCGTTCGCTGATCTCCTTGATAATGGTGTAGATTCTGGGCAGCTGCAGACGGAACAGATCCTCGTTCCAGGTCTCCAAAGCCTCGGGCATAACGGTATGGTTGGTGTAAGAACAGATCTTCTTGACCATATTCCAAGCCATATCCCAAGGATAGAAATACTCATCCACCAGAATTCTCATCAGCTCGGGAATGCAGAGTGCGGGGTGCGTATCGTTGATATGGATTGCAACCTTATCGGGCAGATTTGCAAGTGTGCCGTATACTGCCATATGGTCACGAATGATGCTCTGGCAGGACGCGGATACCAGGAAGTACTGCTGCGTCAGACGGAGCAGCTTACCTTCCGTATGGTTATCCGAGGGATAGAGCACCTTGCAGATGGTTTCTGCCTGGGTGCTATCCTGCATTGCTCTTGCATACTGGCCCTGTGTAAACAGACCCATATTGAAGTTCTTGATATCGCGTGCGCGCCACAGTCTGAGCTGGCTGACAGCAGAGCTGTCTGCGCCCGACATCATCATGTCGTAAGGAACAGCCTCGATCTCCTCGGCATTCTCGTAAACGACCTCCATGCGGCCGTCCTTCCAAAGCTCCTTGACGTGACCGCCGAGGCGTACGTGGAAGGTTCTGTCGGTTCTGGGCACAAGCCATACCTCACCGCCGGGCAACCATACATCAGGCAGCTCTACCTGAATGCCGTCCACGATCTTCTGCTTGAACAAGCCGTATTCATAGCAGATCGAGAAGCCTGTTGCGGGATAGTCCAGCGAGGACAAGGAATCCATAAAGCAAGCTGCAAGTCTGCCAAGACCGCCGTTGCCAAGGCCTGCATCGGGCTCGCAGGTATACAGGTCGTCAAGCGTAAAGCCCAGCTCGCCAAGAGCCTTGCCGTATTCCTTATCAAGTCCTAAATTGCACAGATTGGTCTTGAGCGATCTGCCAAGCAGAAATTCCATGCACATGTAGTACACGCGCTTGGAGCCCTGTCTGTTGACTTGCTTTTTGAACTCGCCTCTCTTCTCCGTCAGAATATCTCTGATGGTCATGGCGGTTGCCTTATACATTTGTTCGGTGGTTGCCTCAGCGGGAGTGCAACCGAAATAGCGGGAAAGCTTGATGGTCAGATCCTCTCTGATCTTTGCCGCTGTGGGTCTGTAGTCTATCATTGGTTTGGAAATCCTTTCTGGGGTATAATACTAAAACTAAAATAATGGAAAAATTACAGATCTGCGTACATCTCAAGGTACTTGTCGGCAGACGCGCCCCAAGAGAAATCAGTACGCATGACCTTGGCAACCAGCTTCTTCCACTTTGCGCGGTCGGAGTACAGTGCGATTGCAGCGCAGGTGCGCTCAAGCAGCTCGTCACCGGAATAGTTTGCAAAGGTAAAGCCGTTACCCAGCATCTCGCCGTCCTTTTCCCAATAGGGCTTGATGGAGTCGTAAAGACCGCCGGTCTCACGCACCACGGGAACCGCACCGTAACGGGAAGCGATCATCTGCGAAAGTCCGCAGGGCTCGCTCTTGGAGGGCATCAGGAAAATATCGGTTGCAGCGTAGATACGCTTTGCAAGATCACGGTCGTAGGTCAAAAGCGCTGCTACCTTATCGGGATAACGCGCTGCCAGGTCGGCAAAGAACTGCTCAAAGCGAGCCTCACCCTTACCGAGCACAATCAGCTGGACGTCGTTTTCCGCAACCAGCTTATCCGCGATCTGGCTGATCAGGTCAAGACCCTTGTGCGCAGCAAGACGGGAGATCACTGCCAGCACAGGCACGTCGTCACGTACGGGAAGACCTGTCTCTGCCTGCATAGCAGCCTTATCCTTCGCTTTACCGGAAAGACGGCGTGCATCAAAGGTGGAAACAAGACCGAGATCCTTAGCGGGGTTATAGTAATCGTAATCGATACCGTTGAGAATACCGGTCAGCTTGTGCGCGTTCTGCTCCAAGACGTAGTTGAGTCTGTGTGCATACTCCGGTGTTTTGATCTCCTCGGCATATTTGGGGCTGACCGTGCTGACCATATCTGCGCAAACGACTGCAGCCTTCATCAAATTCAGGCAATCGTCATAGTGCATCAGCGAGCTGTGCTCTACGCCAAGCTCGAACACGTCGCCCAGAATGGACATATCGTACTGGCCCTGATACTCGATGTTATGAATCGTGAACACGCTCTTGATGTGCTCGTATGCGGGCTTGTTGCGATATCTGGTGTTGAGATATACCACGGACAGTGCTGCCTGCCAGTCATGAGCGTGCAGTACGTCGGGATACCAATCGATCAGGGGCATCATTTCAAGTGCTGCCTTGCAGAAGAATGCATAGCGTTCGCCGTCGTCAAAGTTGCCGTACAGCGCGGGACGGTTGAAATAATACTCGTTATCGATAAAGTAGAAGGTTACGCCGTCCTTTACCAAGGACTTGACACCGCAATACTGATTACGCCAAGCGAGATTGACACGGAATTCAGCCTCGTCGACCAGCTGATCCTTCCAGGTCTGACCCATGGCACCGTACAGCGGCAGTACCACGCGCACGTCTACGTTCTTGCCGCCCTTTTTGCGGATTGCTGCGGGCAGAGAGCCCAGCACGTCACCAAGTCCGCCCGTTGCGGCAAAGGGCATAGCCTCTGCGCCTACAAATAAAATCTTTTTCATTCTCTTGCCTCCAAAATCAGATCGCGCCGTTCTTGCCGATATAGAAAGGCATGCTCTCACAGCCGGAAAGCATTCTGCCGTCCTTGATCATAACGTTCTTATCGGTAATCACGCAGTTGAGCAGTACGTTCTCGCCCGTATAGGTATCTTGCATGAGAATGGAGTTCTTGACCACAGTTCCCTTGCCTACCTTAACGCCGCGGAACAGAATGGAATTTTCCACAGTACCCTCGATCACGCAGCCGTCTGCTACGACAGAGTTGACGATCTTGGCATCACCGCAATACTTGGTGGGTGCAGAGTTACGAACCTTGGTCAGAACGGGTCTGTTGGGTACGCCCCAGATGCCCTTACGGGTTTCCTCGTCCAAAAGTGCCATGGAGCAAGCAAAATAGCCCTCCATAGAGCCGATCTTGGCAAACACACCGTCATACTCATAAGCGCGGTAGTTTGCACGATCCAAAGACTTTGCAATAATATCCTTAAAGAAGCTGGTGTAGCCGTGAGATACAGCCTCCTGCACCACGTTCTGCAAATACGTGCGGGTAGCAACCATGATGTTGGTGCTGATGGTAACGTTGCCCTGCTCAAGGTGCTCCTCTGCAAAGTCGGTCACTCTGCCGCTTTCGTCGACGCGAACAACGGGCATAGTACCTTCAACGTACATAGAACCTGCATCAACGACCTTGGTTACAAAGGTCAGATCTGCGCCGCTCTTCTCGTGTGCCTCCACAACAGCCTTGAGGTCGATGTTGCAGATCACGTCACAGTCGGACATCACGATGTAATCCTCGGAGCAACGGTTGATAAAGTTGACCGCACCCTTGAGCGCATCCAATCTGGAGCGATTGACACCGGGCGCAGAGGAATCAAACATGGTGATGTAAGGAGGCAAAATCTTGATACCGCCCGAGCGACGAGCCAGATCCCAGTCCTTACCGTTGCCGATATGGTCAAGCAGCGACTGGTAGTTGTAGTGGGTGATCACGCCCACCTTGGTAATATCGGAATTGACCATATTGGAAAGCGCGAAGTCGATCAAACGGTATCTGCCGCCAAAGGGCACAGACGCCATGGTGCGCAATCTGGTCATTTCGGGAATGCTGTTATCGTGCGTATTTGCAAAAATCAATCCTGCTGCAGTCATTTCTCTTTTCCCCCTCTCTTAAACCTCGGGAATCATTGCGCCGCCCTCAACGACAGCGCCTGCCTCGATGGTCACGTCCTCGCCGATCACGGCAATGCCCTTTTGCTCTGCCTTAGGTGCACCGATCTTGGCATCCTTGCCCACGGTTACACCGGTCGCCACGATAGAGTAGGTCACACTTGCGCCCTCTTCGATCACGGTATCCCCCATCAGCACGCTGTCGGTTACAACAGCACCTGCTGCCACCTTAACGCCGGCACCGATGATGCAGTTGCGCACGGTACCGTAGATCTCGCAGCCCTCGGAAATATTGCTGTTTTCAATCACAGCATTCGCCCCTACGTACTGGGGAGAGAGTGCCATATGACGCGCGTAGATTCTCCAGGACTCGTCGCCCAGGTTCAGCTCGGGCTTTGAACCAAGCAGATCCATATTCGCCTCCCACAAGGAGGAGATGGTTCCAACGTCCTTCCAGTAGCCCTCGAAGGGATATGCAAACATCTTTTCGCCTGCTGCAAGCATGTTGGGAATGATGTTCTTACCAAAGTCGTTGGAGGAGCCGGGGGTGTTTTCATCTGCGGTCAGATAATCTGCCAGCTTCTTGCGGTTGAAGATGTAAATACCCATGGAAGCCAGATTGGAATCGGGATTCTTGGGCTTTTCGGAGAACTTGTAGATCGAGCCATCCTCATTGGTGCTCATGATACCAAAGCGGCTTGCCTCCTCGATCGGAACACCGATGACGGCGATGGTGCAATCCGCACCCTTTTGCTTGTGGTATGCCAGCATTTTTGCATAGTCCATCTTGTAGATGTGGTCGCCCGAGAGAATGAGCACGTATTCCGCATCGTAGCGGTTGATGAACTCAAGGTTCTGATAAATTGCATTGGCAGTGCCCTTATACCAGTCTGCACTCTTCTGTCCCTGATAAGGGGGCAGGATCTTGACACCACCCCATGCACGGTCGAGATCCCAAGGCAGACCGTTGCCGATGTACTCGTTGAGTACCAAGGGCTGATACTGCGTCAGTACACCCACGGTATCGATACCGGAGTTGACACAGTTGGAAAGCGTAAAGTCGATGATGCGGTACTTACCGCCGAAGGGGACTGCGGGTTTTGCGGTTTTTGTGGTCAGCGCGTACAGGCGCGAGCCCTGTCCGCCTGCCAGAAGCATTGCGACACATTCTTTTTTCTTGAACATTTGAACCACTCCTTCGTAATTGTTATGATATTCCCGACTCCGGGACAAATAGTTTTATATCTTCAACGGCAAATGCCGCGAAAAACTTTGTTATTTGCGACAAGGCTTTCCTGCCGTCTTTTTTCTCATGCAGCGCAGCACACAGCAGCCTAAGGGGGGCAGACGCAAACGCACGGCATGCTTTCCGTTCACGCTCTCCGAGCGGAACTGCACGCCTGCATTGGTCACGCCGCTGCCGCCGTAAGCAGTATCATCGGTGTTGAACACCTCAGTATACGTCCCGTCCACGGGCACCTGCAACCAATAATCCTCATAGGTCGAGGGAGTAAAGTTGAGCACTGCGATCAGCTCCTTGCCGTTCTTGTCAATACGGCGGAAGCTGATCACGCTGCGGGATTTATCATCCGCGTCGATCCACTTAAAGCCGTCAAACGAATCATCCACCTGCCAGAGTGCAGGCTCGGCAAGATAAAACGCATTGAGTGCCTTGACGAACGCCTTATGCTTGCGGTGCGTGGCATACTCGTCAAGCAAGAACCACTCGATCTCGCCCTCATACGCCCATTCGCGGAATTGCCCGATCTCGCCGCCCATAAAGGTCAGCTTTTTACCGGGATGCAGCATCTGGTACGCACTGAACACGCGCGCTCCCGCAAACTTTTTCCAATAGTCGCCGGGCATTTTGTCAATAAACGACTTTTTACCGTGCACCACCTCGTCGTGCGAGATCGGCAGCACGAAATGCTCGTTAAACGCGTACATCAAAGAAAACGTCAGCTTATCGTGATGATACTTTCGATACAGCGGATCCTTCTCCACGTAAAACAGCGTATCGTTCATCCAGCCCATATTCCACTTGAGATGGAAGCCAAGCCCTTGTCGGACATCGCCCGTCACGTGCGGATACGAGGTCGCCTCCTCGGCGATCATGAGCACGCCGGGACATTCCCGCCGCATATGCGCGTTGAGCTTTTTGAAAAATGCAACGGACTCCAGATTGATATTCGTGCCGTGCACGTTGGGAAACCACTGGCCGGGCTCTCTGTCGTAATCCAGATAAAGCATGCAGGACACAGCGTCCACGCGAAGTCCGTCCGCGTGAAATTCCTTTGCCCAATAGGTCGCATTGGAAACCAGGAAGGATTGCACCTCTTCCCTGCCCACGTCAAAGCAGCGCGTGCCCCAGCCTCGGTTCTCCATACGATCCCACCCCTGATACTCATACAAGGGCGCACCGTCAAACTCGTAAAGCCCGTAAGCATCCTTGGGGAAATGCGCAGGCACCCAGTCAAGAATGACACCGATACCCGCTTCATGCATGGTATCCACGAAATAGCGAAAATCGTCGGGTGTGCCGTAACGCGGCATGGGATTGTAATAGCCGCACACCTGGTAGCCCCAAGAGCCGTCAAAGGGGTGCTCCATCACCGGCATAAGCTCGACGTGCGTATATCCCATATCCGTCAGATACGGGGCAAGCAGATCGGCAATCTCTCTGTAGGAAAGATAGGTACCGTCATTTTTTCTGTGCCATGAGCCCAAATGCATTTCATAGACGTTCATGGGTGCTTGATAATACTTCTCCGCCATCTGTCTGCGGCGGCGCATCCACGCAGCGTCGTGCCACGCGTAAGGCTCAGCCTCCCAGATCAGCGAATTCGTCCCGGGCGCAGGCTCGGAATACCGTGCATACGGGTCAGCCTTCCAGATGCGACGGGAACCCGAGGCAATGCAAAACTTGTAAGCATCTCCCGTTTTGATCCCCTGTGCAGGCAGCTGCACCTCCCAGATACCGCCGCTTGAGATGCGCTCCATGGGGGCACTCAGACTCCAATCGTTGAAGTCACCGCAGACCCAGACCGCATCCGCATTGGGAGCCCAGACGCGAAAGAAATACGCATCTTTGACGCGATGTGCACCGAGATAGTGATAAGCGTATCCTGCCGTGCCCTGATGAAACAGGTATCGGTCCAGCTCTCCGTGCGTTATAGCCATTGAAATCACCTCCGTCAAACAGCATCCTATACACCAATCTAAATTATATCACACTTCTCTGCCGCTGTCAATGCGCGAAATGTCGAAATCTTCTTAAATATATACAAATTTCATGGGCGTTTGTAGCCAATTTGTCCACATTTTCCATGTTTATGAACACACGTTCAAAAAACATTCAAAAACATAACACTTTTTACACGCAGAGATATGATATAATAATCCCATATTATATTATCAGGGAGGATACGACCTTGATCGAGGTAAAAAATCTCACCAAGAAATACGGTGGAAACACAGCGCTTGACGACGTCAGCTTCAAGATCCGCACAGGCAAGATCTACGGCTTTTTAGGTCCCAACGGCGCGGGAAAATCCACCACCATGAATATCATAACAGGCAGCCTTGCCGCCACCTCCGGCACGGTACAGATCAACGGCTGCGATATATGCGACGACCCCATAGAGGCTAAAAAGCAGATCGGATACCTGCCCGAGATCCCGCCGCTTTACGCCGATATGACCCCCGTGGAATACCTGCGCTTTGTTGCAGCTGCCAAGGGCGTCAAGCCCGCGCGCCTGGACAAGCAGGTCAACGAGGTCATGGAGCAGACGGGAATTACGCATATGAAGGATCGCTTGATCTCGGGGCTTTCCAAGGGATACAAGCAGCGCGTGGGCATTGCGCAGGCAATGCTGGGAGATCCCGAGGTGATCATTCTCGACGAGCCGACAGTTGGCCTTGACCCGCAGCAGATCATCGACATTCGCGCACTGATCCGCAAGCTGGGGCAAAGCAAAACCGTCATTCTCTCCAGCCATATCTTAGCGGAAATTCGCGAGGTGTGCGATCACATCATCATTATCTCACGCGGCAAGATCGTGGCAGACAGCTCTCTGGAGGAGCTGGAAAGCCGTGCGGGTGACGGCGTTACGCTGCTTATGAGCATCAAAGGTGCAAGGGACGCGATCCTTGGCGTTCTTGCCTTGTATCCGAGCATTCGCGAATACCGCGTGCTTTCCGATAAGGACGGTGTGGTAAGCGTTGAGTTGGATCTGTCCCGCGGCGTGGATATTCGCGACGAGCTGTTCTTTGCCATGGCGGAAAAGAGATGTGCCGTGATCAACATTGAGCAGCACAGCGCAAGCCTTGAGGAGATCTTCCTCTCCTTGACGGACAAAACGCAAGGCACACCGGACAAGCGTGCGCTGCGCGACAAAAAGCGCCGCGAGAAAATGCTTGGCAACGTTGCGGACAAGGCTGCCGAAGCGGAAAACGGAGGTGACGAGCAATGAAAGCCATCTACAAACGCGAGCTTCGCTCCTATTTCGGAAGCATGTACGGCTACGTATATCTGGCATTTACGCTGTGCGTCATCGGCGTGTACGTCACCATGAACAACCTGCTCAACGCCACGTCGGAAATGGCGTACACCTTCTCGGATATGGCGTTTATCTCCATTTTCCTGGTCCCCGTTCTGACTATGCGCTCCTTTGCGGAGGAACGCCGCAACAAAACGGATATGTTCCTGCTCTCGCTGCCCTTAAAGCCCGTAGAGATCGTGCTGGGTAAGTACCTTGCCACGCTGAGCGTATTCGGCATACCCGTTGCCGTGACCGCGATCTACGGCTTGATTTTGAGATTGTTCTCGGACGGTGCTGTGCTGCTCGGTTCGATCGGTTCTTCCCTTGTGGCAGGCGTTTCCTACCTGTTGCTGGGGGCTTTGCTGATTGCCATCTGCATGTTCATCTCCTCGCTGACCGACAGCGTGGTGCTGGCAGCCGTGGGCGGCTTTGCGGCAGTCCTGGTGCTTTACTTTATGGATTACGCCGTGCTCATTGCCACCTATGCGGACGCACTTCTGCCCGACGCGGCATCCTTGCTCTCCTTCATAGCACTGCTGGTGCTTTGCGCACTGCTTGCACTGATCTCGGGCTTGCTTTCCAAGAGCCTGATGGTAGGCATGATCGCAGCGGCAGCAACCGTCATTCCCCTGTCGGGAGCATACGCGCTGTGGAGCGAGTCCTTCACGGGCCTTTTTGCCAAGGTGCTGACCCACCTTTCCGCGTTTGCAACCTTCTCCTCCATGACGCTGGGCGCGTTCAGCCTTGGCGGCTTGGTATTCTTCCTCTCCGCGATCTTCCTTTGCGTGTACATGACGGTGCAATCGCTTGAGAAGAGACGCTGGAATTCTTAACGGAGGTAACTTGATATGCAACAACAGAATAAAAAAATCAAGCTCTCCGTCAAGGGCACGCGCATGGCAGTCGTCACTGCACTCATCCTTGTGCTGCTCATTCTGCTCAACGTGGGCGTGGGGCTGCTGCCTCGCACCTGGACCAACTTTGTAGCGGACTCCAGCGACGCCTTTCACGTCAGCGCAACATCTAAAAGCTTTTTCAAGAAGCTGGATAAGGACGTCACGATCTATTACGTAGCCGACCCGGAGATGACCTACGATTATCAGTATGCCGCAAAATTCCGCGTCATGCTTGATAAGTATGCACGCCTTTCGGATCACGTCAAGGTCTTGTACGTCGATATCGGCAACACCGAATTTTTTGCAAAATACGGCATTTCCGAGCAGCAGCTTTCCGGCTCTTGCCTGCTTGTGGAGAGCAAGGATCGCGTGGATTTCATTACCTACGACGAGCTGTTCTCCTACTATTTTGCCAAGAGCGATAAGCTTTTGTCCTTTGCGCAATTTGAAACTCTGGCAAACAACTGGATGAGCATTGCCGAGTCCTATGCCTCCACCTACGGTGAAAGCGCAGCCATTGCCTATGCCGACAGTGCAATTGCACAGTATTACGGCATTACGGGCTTTTATGATGCACTTTCCGAGTTTACCGCAGGCAACAACCTTTACTGGAATGCCGACGCCATGATTGCCTCTGCCGTGGATTACGTCACCACCGAAGACGTTCCCACCACCTACATTCTCTCGGGTCACGGTGAAGCAGAGCTTTCCGAAAGCTTTACTAAGATGTACTTGGACGACCTCAGCGTCCGCTATTTCCTGATCAACCTTGACGAAAAGGGTGAGATCCCTGCCAATGCGGTCACGCTGGTGCTCAACGCGCCCAAGACCGATATTACCGAAAAGGAAAAAGCACTGCTTGCAGACTTTATTGCAAATGGCGGCTCGCTGGTGCTCAACACCACGCCCGATGCCATGGGGCTGACCAATCTGATGTCGCTGATGAGCTCCTACGGTCTTGCAGGCGAGGGTGCCATCGTGCTGGACGATTCTCTTTCCTATAACAGCTACCTCGAAGGCGGCAAGGAAAGCAGCACCGAAAAGGAGACCGAAACCCAAGCCCAACCCGATGCACAGGCAGAGGAAGAGACGACCGAGGCAGACACTGTAGGGTCGATTCAAGAATCGACCGCCCCCGAGGCAGAGACCTACCCCGAGGATTACCTGTTCGTCCTGCCCGATTCCAAGCATGAGCTTGTCGCATCTGCCGATCAGATTATTCATATCGCCATGCTCAGCGAGATCTACTCCATGTACATGGCAGCCCAGCAGCAGTATCAGCAAACGGGCGAATCCATGTATCAGGCATACGCGCAGTATTATCAGCAAATGTACCAGTCCTACAGCCAGAATCAGCGCAACTATCAGATGCTGGTCGTTGGCGCACACCCCATCACCTACACCGAAACCGCAGGCGTCAGCGTCAAGCCCATTGTGACCACCTCGGATAAGGGCTACCTTTCCACCGATCCCACACCCGCCAAGCACACCATGGCAGTCAGCGCGACCGTGACAACGGGCGATAAGACAGGCGGCATCGTATGGTTCGGCTTTGCGGACAGCTACTCCAAGGAAGTTGCCGAAGAGGTCTACAAGTACAACTACGGATTCTTGTACGGCGCCATGGATTATGCGGGCAGCACGCAGCAGTATCAATCTCCTTACAACCAAACCATCTCTGCCGTTGACCTTGGCGGTACGATGGATATGCCCTTGTGGGCAATGCTCAGCATTGCCGCGCTCGGCATCGTGCTCCTTCCCTTGGGCACGCTGATTGCGGGTATCGTCATCTGCGTCAAGAGAAAGAGAAAGTAAATCACCTATAAATCCCCCCGCCGCCGAGCAATCGGCGGCGGGGGATCTTTCGCTCCAAAGGTTCTCGGTGCTCAAAGACGGGCGATCGCTGATCGCCCCTACAGATGTGTGCGTTGTGGTTCTATAGTGCTAAAACCTCAACACGATCAATCGTAGGGGCGATCAGTGATCGCCCGCCTTGACACAAACTAACTTTTTCTTCTTGACAAACAAGTAATTATCTGTTATACTGTAAGATGGATTTTTGTATGCGGAGGTTTGCGATGAAACAGACGTTACCGCGCCTGTGGGGCAACGACGCCCTGCGCGCGCGTTTTGCAGGCGATATACTGGCGCGCAGGCTTTCGCACGCTTATATCCTGGAGGGTAAATACGGACTTGGCAAGCACACGCTGGCGCTGCAATTGGCTGCCGCGCAAAGCTGTCTTGGCAAAGACGACGAAAGCCTTCCCCTGCCCTGCGGTATGTGTAAAAACTGCAAAAAGATACTGGAGGGCAAATCCCCCGACGTCATATGGGTCAGCCGTGAAAAAGGCAAAACGCAGCTGACGGTGGACGCCGTGCGCCATTTGCGCACCGACGTGCTGACCGCCCCCAACGACCTTGACACCAAGGTCTACATCATTGAGGACGCGCACACCATGAACGCGCAAGCGCAAAACGCCTTGCTTCTGACCTTGGAGGAGCCGCCCGCATACGTGCTGTTTTTACTGCTTTGCGAGGATGCGAGCAATCTTTTGGAAACCATTCGCTCCCGCGCGCCCATCTACCGTTTGCAATCGCTTCCCATTGAAACCGTACAAAAATACGTGCTGGGGCACGCCCCCGCAGGCACGAGCCTGCCCGGTGGAAACGAGCTTGAGCAGCTGCTCATGGCAGCCGACGGCAGCATTGGCAAAGCACTTGACCTGCTCTCCCCCAAGCAAAGCGCCCCCATCCTGGACGCGCGCCGCGCAGCAATGGATCTGCTGCAAGCTGCTCCCACAAAGGGCGAGAGAGTGATTTCCGCGCTCATCCCCTACGGCATCCGCAAGGATGACAGCCGCTCAGCACTTGGGCGT
>JAGBXH010000460.1 GCA_017629395.1 Clostridia bacterium
GACAAGCTGTCTGATTTTGGCAACCGTGCCAACGCGGTACAGCTTTTGAAGTGAGGGCTCGCCGCTGTCCGGCTCACTCGGATCGCGCAAAGTGACTAAAAGTACGGGCAAAGAGCCCTGTGCAGCAAGCTTTGCCGCCTGTGCCGAGCCAAAGCTGTCCTCGGCAACGTCAAAGTTAATGGTTGTGCCGGGAAACGCAACGATGCCGCGCAAAGCGATCACGGGCATAGTCATGCTTTCGGCTTTTTCAATATATCCTGACATGTGTAAAACTTCCTTTCCGGGGTAGGGTATTGCGATATATACAAGACGCCGCATGGGCGGGATAATACTATATCAACTTAACATTATAGCACAAGGGCTGCAAAATTGCTATACCCTTCAAGGTTTATTTACAATTATTATATAGTTTTTTTCAAAAACGGCATAAAAAAAGCGCGAAATCGCGCGAAAAAAGCACAAAAAAACGGAATCGGTATAAACCGATCCCGCTTCCATGTTCGCTCGCGTATATCCTCGGTGCGAACGAAGCAGGTGCAACGTTTGGCGTCTTTGCACGCTTGATACCATGAGATTGATATTCCGCAAAGTCCGACTTGAGCTGCACTTTTCCGACGGAACGACTGCTTCCGTCGAGCATGATTATTATACCGCATCCGACGCGTTTTGTAAATTGGCAAAGTTGACGATTTTTGACGAGATATTTCGTGAAAACAACTACCGGTGAGAAAATCGCCGATATTTTTGCAGAATATTTTGGCTATTTTCCCGATAGACATGCATGTCGTACCAAACGGGTGTTCGTTTTTGCCCGCAAGAAAAGGGGCTTGCCCAAAGACAAGCCCCTATAGGGAATGGAGATCAGTCCTTCTTTTTGGTGATTGCGACGGATGCGCATGCCATCAGAGCCAGCACGATGAAGGGAGCTGCAACAGATTTGCAACCGCTCTTTTGCTCGGTCTGCTCGGTGGTCTGCTCGGATTCGGGAGCAGTTTCGGGCTGTGCGTCGGACGTTACTTCCTCGTCGGGTTGGGTCTCTTCGGGCTCTGTACCGGTCGCGTTTGCAGCGGTGGAGACGTAGCTGTACTTGAATCTGCCCGAGGGTGCAACGTCACCCGAAATATAGAAGTCCATGATGTCACCCGAAAAGGCGGTGTATACGTAATCGGTCTCGTCTGCTGCGCCCTGATCCGCCTCGTCATGTACGTTGTCGGTCCATGCAAAGTTGACGGTGAAGTCGTGACCGGACAGCGCAAGCATGCTCTTGGGCACCTTGACCTGCATGTAGTTGCCGTTTACGGTGTAGTCCACCTCGCCAACAGTCTCGGTTTCATAGCCGTTGCCGGTGAACTTTTCAAGGATCGCCTTGGTAGCGGAAGGAGAGGTCTTATTGAGCACGTAATCAAAGGTTTCCCAGCCCTGATTTTGCTGATCGGTATCCAGATACAGCACCATCCAGAGCGGATCGGTGTAGGGGGTGATATCCTCTGCGCACTCTACGTAGAAGTATACGTATTCGTCATCACGTGCGACCTTTGCGCCCATGATGTCGTTTCTGCCGGAGTACTCGTGGTAAGTCAGCTCGCCCCAGCCTTCGCCGTCGCGGTCGCCGGTGTTGCCGACGTAGGTTGCGTAGTAGGGCTCAACCGAGCTCCACTGTGCGTTGTCCTTGGTAATGTCAATGGTTGCAGTACCATTGGGAGCGGGGATGGGACGCACGCCCTTGTACTGACGGATAAAGTTGACCATCTGGTAATAGTAGTGGTCCTTCAGCTC
>JAGBXH010000461.1 GCA_017629395.1 Clostridia bacterium
CGCCACCGTGCGCACCGCCTCCACCGTACCCTTGTACAGCTCGGAATTGGGGTCCTCGGGAATAAAGCCCACGTGCGTGGCGATCTGTCCTACGCCCAGCTTGCGTGCAAAATCAGAGCCTGCAAGCAGCTGCGCCGTGCGCGTTTGGCGATAAGCCTTTGGCACAAGCCCCAGCGTCAAGGGTCCTTCGGTAAAATTCCATTGCTTGGGCCCGCTCCAGCCGCACCACAGAGTGGAGATGCGAATACCGTAACGCTGCAAAAGAGACGTGATGCGTACAGCGTTTTCGTCCGTATACATCTCCGGCTCCCAGCAGCTGAGCTGGCAAGAGGAAAAGCCAAGCTCAAAAAGCTTTTCCAGCTTTTGCTCCAAATGCTCATTCAAACCGATAATGACTCCAATCTCCATACTCTCACCCTCAAAAGCGGCTGCACAGATACGCACGATCGCGCAGCAAATTTTCCTTGAGCGAAACGCTCAGAGTATTCCAATAAAAGGTCTCCAGCGCATAGCTTCCCTGATAGTCTGCCTGCCCGAGTGCGTGCATGCAGGCATCCAGATCCACCATGCCCTGTCCAAGCAGCGTTTCGGTGATACAGCGTCCGTCACGAACGACGTCCCAGCGGCGGCTTGCACTTGTGCTTGCACGGTGAAAGTCCCCGTCCTCAAAGCGCAGATCCTTCAAGTGCACGTGACGTACCTGCGCTGCGTATTTTTGCATAAACGCAGCGGGATCACAGCCAACGTACAAGCTGTTTCCCACATCGCCACACACACCCACGTCATAGCCCCGCGCCTGCATCTGCTCATAAAACAGCGAAAAGCCCTCAAGCCCGTTGACGTAAAAGCCCTGCGGCTCGTACAGAACGGTCAAGCCCATACCGTTTGCATACGCTGCAACCTCCCCTGCCCGCTCCACAAGCGCAGGCAGAAGATCCTCAATTGTCGGGCTCTGCCCGGCAGGCGGCTCGTAGCCGATGGTCAACGTATGGTGCAGAAAGGGCGAGCCCAGAATACGCGCGCAATCGGCGGAGTGCTTGAGTGCATCCGTAGCACACACGTCATACCCTTGCCCCGTTTCATTTGACAGAATATTGACGCTGACCGAATAGCACGCGCAGCGCACACCGTGCGCCGACATCTGCCGCGCCGCCTGCTCGGCTGCAAAAAGATCTGCAAACAAGGGTGCAGCCCCGGGGCGTATTCCTTCCAGAATCTCCGCCGCCTCAAAGCCGCACTCCCTTGCAAAGCGCGCCGCCTCGCAGGCACTCTCGCGGCGCAAAATATCGGTAAAAAATGCATACATGCAAAGCTGTTTCTCGTTCATATTGACTCCTTGAATTTACCGTACGCCCGCCATACGTATCACAATCCGCCGTCGGGCAAGCAAAATTCTGATTTTGTGCTATTTGCGATAACCGCAGAGCAAGCGTTTACGCTTACTCTGCGGCATTGTGAAATGATTACTCCAACAGCTTATCCAGCTTGTTTTGCAGCTTGGATATCTGCTTGGTCACGTTTTTATCCATTCTCTTACAGGTAGAGGAAACGGTATTCTTTTTGGAGGATGCGATGGTACGTATGGTCTGGTGAGGGCCACCCAAGGCGTTGACGTACACCACAGCGGGGTCAATGCGCATGACGGCAAAGATCATATCCAGCATATCCCATGCGATGGGGTCACTCATATACTTGCGCTTAAGCGCGATCTCATAGTACGCGGGCTTGACCAGTCGTTCGGACTCGGAAGCCATGACCTCCATGGTCGCGCCAACCATTTCAAGCTTTTTCGAGCTTACCGTTACGGGAATGCAGAACACCGTGAACTGGTCGTGCATGATGGTGCCGTACTCAGGCTGAGAAGCCTCATACTTGGGAACGGGCACGATGCCGTACGCCTGCTCCATATTGCGCAGGTCGGGCTGCTCGACCGCCACCAGACGCAGCGTGGTCATGGCACTCTCACCGCGCGCGAACACCTCGCGCATCAGATCCTGCTCCACGTTGTCGGTAATGGCATCATACACAGACGTGCCGCCGCAATCGTAAAGCAGATATAAAATCTTATCCATCACGTCGGAGTAACGCGCAATATCCAGCACGAACTCATACTCGCCTTCTGCGTTCTTTTCCACGATAGGCATGTCACAGGATGCCCAATATGCATCCACGTTGATGCCCCAGCA
>JAGBXH010000462.1 GCA_017629395.1 Clostridia bacterium
CTCGCCTCGGGAAACAGCACGAACACCGTCTGCAGCTTATCCACGCAGTATTTCATATTCTTGATCAGCTGAAAATCCTGCACGTACTTGCGCTTACCCAGCACACCAAGATGACGCATCAGCGGCTCGGTGAAATCACGAAATCCCTCTAAGGTCATGACGTTGTTAACGGGTGCGCCGTTGGTTGCGTGCAGCATGACGTTGAGGTCAACCATGGATGCGTGGTTGATCAAGCACAGATAGGGCTTGCCGTCAAACTCCTCCATGCCGCGTCTATCCAGCTTATAGGGTCTGTTGCGCAGGTCGGGGAGGCTGATGAAATGCTTTGCTACGCCCATCAGAAAACCGGGCTTGCGCGGCTTCTTTTTGAAATCAAAGCGTGAAGGCTGCTTATTCTTACTCATAGAAGATCCCTCTCTTTTGTTACAATTCGGTCACAATCTATCTGCATTATATCCGATTTTTTGTCATTTGTCAACCGTAATTTTGCATTCGCATCACGATTTTTCGCATTCCACCCTTGACTTTGCCTCGAAACTGTGTTAAACTGTAGGGGTGTCGTGACAAAACACGAAATATTGTACCACGGAGAATAGATATGCCCAGAACCAAGGATAAAAATAAGCTGGCAAGAGAGCGCATTGTGGCTGCCTTGACAGAGCTGATGAGCGAGAAGGAGTATGCCTCCATCACCATTACCGAGATCACGCAAAGAGCAAAGGTATCGCGCATGACGTATTACCGCAATTATTCCTCCAAGGAGGATATCTTGCGCAAGTTCATGAGTGACGTTGGAGAGCGCATTCACGCCAAGATCGTGGAGCACGATCTGCACAGAGATGCCTATCGGTATTATCTGACGCTGTTTGAAACGCTGGGCAAGTATGCCGCGCTGGTCAACGCTGCGCTGACAGCGGGACTTGACGGTTTAATTCTGGATTGCATTGCACGCAATATGGATCAGACCTTTATGGGCGCGGATGCGCAGCCCCATGCGGAAAAATACCTGCTGCGCTTTCACGCGGGCGCGTTTTTCCACGTTTTTATTGAATGGACGCGCAGCGGCATGCAGGAGTCACCCGAGAGCATGGCGCGCCTGTGCGCAGATGCCGCAACGGGTAGATTGAGCTTCCCGATCTGCTAAGGATCTGCTAACGCGGAAAATCGGGCTGACGCGGGGGCGGCGCTGTTTGGGCGCCGCGAATCCCATGTCGCGTTGTTTCCGTACTTTTGTCGATTCGTGCGAATGCTTGTGCAATTCGTGCAAAAGTATTGCATTTAATTTGTACATCCAGTATAATTACAATGTTCGTATTATGGCAAGTATGCCAAAACTTAAATTTACTTATTCAAAAAGGAGATTTTTCAAATGAGAAACAATAAGGGTTTTTCTCTGGTTGAGCTGATCGTCGTTATCGCGATCATGGCTATCCTCGCAGCTGTTGCGATCCCCACTTTTGCTACTTTTATTACCAAGGCTCAGCAGGCTTCTGATTCTGATTTCATGGCACAGGTTGAGAGTGCAGTAGATCTTGCGTTTGCAACCGAGCAGACTAAGCCTTCCAAAATTACTGTAAAGTATAATCCTACAGATTCCTCTGTTGTTAGCATCACGCTCTTAATTGGCACTGAAAACTATGTAATCAATAAGACGGGCGCTGACACTATTCCTGCCAATGCTACCGATTCTGCAACGCAGGCATGCGCTGACTTTAAGGCAGTTGTTGACATGACTTATGCGTTCAAGGCTCCCGAAAAGTTCACGAATACCACCACTTTGGTTTTGGAAAAAAACAGCTAATCCCCGAACCCCATTGATTTCAATGGGGTTCTTTTGACCCCAAAATTCCCCCAAAAACCAAATTGCGAGGTGTTTTTTATGAGAACCAAGCGCGTTTTTGTCAACAAGGGCTTTTCTTTGATCGAGCTGATCGTGGTCATTGCCGTCATGGCAATCCTCGTCGCCGTTGCCGTGCCTACCTTTGCGCATTTTATCACGCGGGCGCGTCAGGCTTCGGACCTTGCGTACATGCGTGACTTGGAGCGTGCGATCGCCATTGCACACGCTGAGCGCGAAATGGGGGAGATCTCGGGCATTACGGTATTTGTCAGCCAAGTCGACGGCAGCATCGTCAGAATCGAATACGAGGAACACGAATCCCGCACAGAGCTGGTTTTGGAACGATCCGCAAAAACCGAAGAGGAAAAGCTGCTTTCCGAGATTTTGGATCTTGACTACAAATTCAAGGCGCTTGACAGCGTCATGGAGCACCCCGATTGGGATTCGGCTTGGAGCATAGAGACCGTAGCTCCCAAAAATGAGTGGGATCATTTTGATCCTTCCGAATACAATTGAATGATATGCCCCTGCGCCGCAACGGATTGAAATTGTGCGACGCGGGGGCTTTGCCTTGCGTGCGCCGTTGCTTGGCTGCCCCGCAAGATTTCAAAGGTCCGTTTTTGCCGCAAAATCCCTTTTTCCTATTGCATTTTACAGAATGGCGTGATATAATAA
>JAGBXH010000463.1 GCA_017629395.1 Clostridia bacterium
ATCATCAATAATCTGCAGAAGATCAACGATACCCTGGGAAAAATCACAAAGGGAGATCTGGACGTTACGGTGGACGTGCGATCAAGCAGGGAATTCTCATCCTTGTCGGATGATATCAACTCTACCGTTACCACACTCAAGCGTTATATTGCGGAAGCAGCTGCGCGCATCGATAAGGAGCTGGAGTACGCAAAACAAATTCAGCTTTCTGCACTTCCCACCAATTTCCCTGAAAACGAGGATTTTGAAATATGTGCACAGATGATCGCAGCCAAGGAGGTCGGAGGCGATTTCTACGACTTCTACAAGCTCAACGATACCACGGTAGTCTTTCTTGCAGCTGACGTATCAGGCAAGGGAATTCCTGCCGCCATGTTTATGATGACTGCAAAAACTATTATCAAGGATCTTGCAGAAAGCGGGCTGGCTGTCAACGAAATTTTCACAAAAGCAAATGAAAAGCTTTGCGAGAACAACGAATCAGGTATGTTTGTCACCGCTTGGATGGGAATTTTGGATCTGACCACCGGAAACTTACAATTTGCCAACGCAGGACATAATCCTCCGCTGATCAAGAGAGCGAGCGGTGACTTTGAATATCTCAAAACGCGTGCAGGCTTTGTGCTTGCAGGCATGGAGGGCATACGTTACCGCGCAGGCGAAATTATTCTCTATCCAGGCGACCGTGTATTCCTTTACACGGATGGAGTAACCGAGGCAACCAACACGGAAAACAACCTTTACGGTGAAGAGCGACTTTTAACCTTTATGAATCAAAATGCATCTGCGGGAGCAGCCACGATCTTGCCGGCATTAAAGGCCAACATTGATGAATTTGTAGGTGAGGCACCGCAGTTTGATGATATTACGATGCTTATGTTTGATTACATGCCCAAGCAAGGAGGTGTGCGCATGACGAATAAAACGTTTCCTGCCAAGGTAGAAGCACTGTCCGACGTTCTTGGGTTTGTTGATCAAACCCTTGAAAGCTGCGAATGCCCCATGAAAATTCAAACGGCTGTATGCGTTGCCATTGAGGAGGTTTTCGTAAACGTTGCGCGTTATGCTTATTCCGGCGGCGAGGGTGAGGTCACCCTTGGGATCGGATTTGACTCTCTTAGCCGTGAGATCAGCTTTATCATGACCGATAAGGGGACGCCGTTTGATCCCTTGAAAAAGCCTGATCCTGATATTACGCTGTCTGCCGATGAACGTGAAATTGGCGGTTTGGGAATCTTTATTGCCAAGAAAACAATGGATTCCATTGCCTACGCCTATGAAAATGGCAAGAATGTACTCAAGATGATCAAAAAAATATAATTATATTAAGGAGATTAGTTGCAATGACGATCGAAATCAAAAGAAATGCAGAAGAGACCATTATCGAGCTTGAAGGAAGACTCGATACTACCACAGCACCGGCGTTGGACAAGACGATTAACAATGACATCAGTGACACAAAGAATCTTGTTCTTGATATGAAAAAGCTGGAATACATCTCCAGCGCAGGACTTCGCGTACTTCTCGCTGCCCAGAAGAAGATGCTCAAGATCGGTTCTATGAAATTGATCAACGTTTGCGAGGATGTCATGGAGGTACTTGAAATGACCGGCTTTGCAGATATTCTGACAATTGCTTAAGA
>JAGBXH010000006.1 GCA_017629395.1 Clostridia bacterium
AGGTCGTGATATCGTAGGAGCTGTTTACTGCTACTGAGGATGCTTGGGCAAGGTCAATGATGATCAGTTGCCAACCAAGCCCCGTATACGTAAAGGACAGACTGTCTTCAAGCTCAGGCTCGTCTGAGCTGACGTTCACGTAAGCATTGTCCGGACCGAAATTGCGGCATTTGATCACGAGATAACGAGCACCCGTGCTGTAAACCTCCCCATTATACGGGCAAACCGAGACGTACGGAAAGTGAGTATCGGCAATCGGGGATACTCTTACGTATCCCTTTTCCGGATGTCGTCCCTCAACGTACCGATAGCTCTCAATGCCTGCACTGCGTTCTTGCTCCAGCATGTCGGCAAGATACGCCGCATCAGCCATAAAGACGTACGGCGGCTCTGCCTTTTGAATCTCAAACTGGCAGATCGTGCCCTCGTTGCCGCCAAGACGGCGAACCACGATCTCTACGGTGTGCGTGCCTGACAGGTGCTCAACGGGAATATTGACGCGCATGCCGATAGCCGAAACCGCGCCTATACCGAGCGCTGCCGTGACAGAGGATTCGTGTGCATCGTAAAACTCTGCGGAGTCGTCGTAGATGGACGGACCGTTGTCGATCTTGTACCCAAGCTGTAAGGGAGCTTCCTCAAAAATTGCTGCCCAGCCCCAAACATTAACGTAATTTACGTTGTAATCATCTATCACGGCTCGGTGATCCCATTTCAGGGCGTTGCCGGGCTCAAAAAACTCCTGTACCTTTCTGCTTGATATCCATGTATCGATCCATGATTCGCACCCGCCCAGGAAAAAGCGCAGTGTGGGTGTGCCGCCGGGAATGGGGGGGTCCATGATGTCGGTCACATCCTCGTAGGTGAAATCCTCGGTGTAAGATTCGTCTGTTGCAAGCTCTTCCGGGCTGTCTGTCTCGGTGTCGGCGGTCGCGTCATCGGACAAGATCTCATCCTTTCCTGCAAGCAGCTCACCCACCAAGCCGCCGAATTGAAAATCCTCTATGCGGGAAAACGCAATGCCCGCAGCTACGAATAAGCTGCAAACCATGAGGACGGCAAGAATCAAGCATACCACGGCTATGATGATGCGTTTCTTTTTCATGCGGCGTCCTCCTTCGGTGGTAATTTGCTCTATTATACCACAGAAGAACGCCGCTGTCAATTACCTGCGCGGCACAATGAGCCCCGTGCTTTTGACGATGTGCTCCTCGGGGATCACACCGCGCACGCGCACCAAGGGATAGACCGTGCTGCCGTGCCCAATCACAGTGCCGGGGCAGAGCACAGCTCCGCAGCCGATCTCCACACCGTCCCCGATCATCGCGCCCACCTTCTTGCGTCCCGTGTCCACGTCAAAATCCTCTCCCTTGACGTGCACGTGTGACTTGTCGCTTTTGACGTTGCTTGTCACCGCGCCTGCCCCAAGGTGCGCTTTGTAGCCGAGAATCGAGTCACCCACGTAGTTGTAGTGTGGGACTTGCACCGCGTCAAAGAGAATGCAGTTTTTGAGCTCGGTGGAGTTGCCCACCACTGCCCCCGCACCCACGATGACGCTGCCTCGGATATAGGCGCAGTGCCTAATTTCTGCGCCGCTGCCGATGATGCACGGTCCTTCGATATGCGCGCTCGGCGCGATTTTTGCATCCTTGGCGATATATACGTCGCCGCCCATATTCGTGTAAAGGTCAGGGTCGAG
>JAGBXH010000464.1 GCA_017629395.1 Clostridia bacterium
TATGCGTCGTCGCATTGCCAAACGGTATAGGATTGCTCACCTGCGGGAATGCCGAAGCGTTCGCGGGGTGCTCGGATCAGCATTTCAATGATGCGCTCCAAGCTGACGATGCCGGGCTTTACCAAGTAGGTGTAGAGCACGGGGAAGGCTGTTTCCAAGCCGACCACACCCATCGCGCTTTTTTCAAGGCCTTTGGATTTTTCCTCCCACGAGTGCGGTGCGTGGTCGGTGGCGATCATATCGATCGTGCCGTCCTTGACGCCCTCGATCAGCGCGTCCCTGTCGGCAGCCGAGCGCAAGGGGGGATTCATCTTAAAGCGTCCGTGCTCCTGCAGATCGGCATCGCAAAGCGTTAAGTAGTGGGGACCCGTTTCGCAGGTCACGTTCACGCCGCGCGCCTTTGCTTCTCGGATGAGCTGCACGCTTTCCTTGGTGGAGATGTGGCAGACGTGGTAAGCGCAGCCGATCTTCTCGGCAAGCTCAAGGTCGCGCTTGATCGGACCCCATTCGCTCTCGGAGCAAATGCCGCGGTGTCCGTGGGCTGCCGCGTACTCACCGTCGTGAATGTAGCCGCCGCGCAAGAGGGAATTGTCCTCGCAATGTGCCACAACCACCTTGCCAAGCTCCTTGGCGCGCTTCATGAGCGCCTCCATCATTTCGGTGCTTTGCACGCCGCGTCCGTCGTCGGAGTAGGCGATCGCATAGGGTGCCATGCCCTCCAGATCTGCAGCCACCTCGCCACGCTGACCCACGGTCAGAGCACCAAGCGGGTAGACGTCGATGATTGCATCGCGCTCAATGATAGAGAGCTGCTCGGACAGGTGATCGATGCTGTCGGGAACGGGGTTTAAGTTGGGCATACTGCACACCGCGGTATAGCCGCCGCGTGCCGCTGCCGCCGTGCCCGTGGCAATGGTTTCTTTATAAGAAAAGCCCGGCTCTCGCAGATGTACGTGCACATCACAAAAACCGGGAAAAATATAACAATTATGGAAAACAGTGTCAGCAGCATCGGTGGCGATGCTGTTGGGAGCAGAGAAAGACAAAGCACCATCCATAAGGACAGCATCCTTGTGGACGAGGCGGCCGTTATCAAACATGCAAGCGTTTGTAAACAGTGTCATGTGCATAAGTTCCTTTCTGTGGGGTCTTTTGAAAGATACAAAAATAGCCGTGCCAAAAGCAGATGCTCAGGGCGCGACCACAGACAGCGAGCCCCGTGCATACAGGTTCGCCTGATATTGTCTGCGCCGACCAAACTGCCTCGGACAGAATTTTGCTTGTAAAGCGTACGTGTGAATTTTCGGATGTGCCGCATCTGCCGCCTTTCGCCAAACTGCCCGAAACGCTCTGCCGCAAGCCCTATTTTCACATCTATCATATTATACCACACATCAAAAAAATAGTCAAGGCTTTGAGGGATAAAAACCTTGACTATCTTTATGATCATTTCGGGAAAAGAATTGTGAAAAGTTACAAACGGGGAGCTGAACGCCAAGCACACCCGCCCAGGGGTGTTTATTAAATTGTGTGGGAAATATGCGTAGGGACAGGCGTCCTCGACTGTCCGTACATTTCTTACGTCTTATGACGTAACCGGATAATCGGGA
>JAGBXH010000465.1 GCA_017629395.1 Clostridia bacterium
CAGCAGCCTTGGTGACGAATTCGATCTCGGGCATCAAGCCAAGGAGAAAATCCGCGTTTTCCAAAACGTAGGTCTGTACGATCTTTTTCCAGGAGCGCAAGGAGTCGCTGTAAACGTCGTTGATGGCGGAATTGAACGCCAGCGAGAGTGCCATTTTTTGGTTCTCGGATTGCTTTTTGCCAAAGGGCACGAGGTTTGCAATGCAAGTGTATTGGTCGTTCTTGAAGTTCAGACGCAGGATCTTGTCGATCACGTCGCCCGACTTAAAGGCTTCGGGATTGATGGACAGCACGCCCGCGTGCACGGGACGCAGCTGCGCGTCAAGGTTGACACCGATGGTGACCGATTTGATGTCGCGCACGCGCTTGGTCAGCTCGGCAAGGCGCGCATTCAGCTCACGGTAGTAATCCGAGTCGGCAAGCTCTGCTATGCGGTCTGCCAGCGTGGTGAACGCCGCGCCCTTGATATAGGGACGGGCTGCGCTCAAGCCCGCGTGAAGCAGCTCGATGCAGGAGATGTAGAGCTCGATCTCCGTCATGCTGGAAAGGTAATCGCTGGTGTCGCCGCTGTCGCTTTCCAGGCGGCGCAGCTCCATAATGTCCGAGAGAATGGGCATCAGGTCACTCAGCGTCTCGCCTAAAGCGGGGCAGCGCAGCATGTCGGCAAACATTTCGCTGCGGTAACGCATGACGGCGGGATCAATGGTAAAGTATTCCTCCACCTTGCTGTTTTTGAGGTCAAACGCCTCCAAAAGTCCCAGCTCGGAAAGGGTATAGGTATCAATATCGGGGCAGTATTTGCCGCTGAAATGGTCCTTTTGCGATTGCTCGCTCGGATAGAGCAGAGAAAAGAATGTCAGTTCCATAATAACCTCGTCTTATAGTGTAATGGGCACGAAGAATTGTTTGCCCTCTTTGTAGGCAACAATCTGATCAAAGCCGCAGTCGAGAAGCAGCTTGCATCCGTCGGCAATACTGTTGCCCACGTTGCAGGGTGCGTGCGCGTCCGAGCCGATGGTAACCAGCTCTCCACCCACGTGCTTGTAAAGCTCGAGCACCTCGCGGTCGGGCATGGCAAAGCCATATCCCTTCCAAAGCGTGGAAACGTTGACCTCAAGTGCCACGCCCTGCTTGCAAAGTGCCTCAAAGAGCTTGGTCAGGCGGGGGATGTGCGGCTTGATATCAAACTGCTTGCCCGCCTCTGCCCAGTAGCGCGCAGGGTAGGTGACGTGCGCCAAGGTGTGCACGCCGGGGAAGGCGACGGACGCGATCATAGCGTCAAGCAGCTTGTCGTAAAGCATATGATAATGCTGCTCGGACATGCGGTCGGTGCGCAGCAGATAGAAATCGGGAATGTTGGGGATATTGTGCAGGGAGAGAATGACGAAATCGTAATCGTACGCCTCTCTCATGGTAAGTGCCTGCTCGGGGTGCTCCATGGGCTGCCCCAGTTCAATGCCGCGCAGCAGCGTCAGCTTGTCCGCAAAGGCATCGCGCGCAGCGGTGATCTCGGCAAAGCTTGCGCTCTGGTCAAAATAGGGGTAAAGCCCCTGCACCTGCCCGTTGACCTCGCAATGGTCGGTCAAGGCAAGCACGCCAACGCCTGCGTCCACGGCAGCCTGCGCCATGGCGTGCGCTGTCGCTTCGGGAAAACCGTCAAAGGAATTGTGTGTATGGGTATGTAAATCACAAAGCATATAGTACTCCATGTTATATAGATAATAATATGATATCACAACTTTGCGCTTTTGTATAGAGAAAAACGCAATATTTTCGGAAAAATTCACATTTTTATCTGCAAAACTTGCAAAAAAGCGCGAATTGTGCTACAATATAAAAAACGAAAGGGGGGAGCTTATGGAGCAGGCAAGGAATTTGTGGCAGCTTTTGCAAAGGAAGCGTGACCGCAGTGCGCTGATGCGTGCGTGCGGTGTGGCTGAGCAGGTATTGACCGACGGCTCGGACTACGATCGCTTTGACGCGTATGCTGCTTGTATGCCGCTGTGCCGGGGGCATGAGATCATAGAAGCGGATGCTGCGCTGATCGAAGCATTGCTTGGCGTGCGTGCGCCCATCTGCCCCGAGAGTGCTCCCGATTTGTGGCACGCTGCGGCATATGCGCTGTGCGGACAGGGTGAGCAGCCCGACGCTCCCAAGTCTTGTGAAATTGTATGCGCGTCCTCCACGCAGGAAAGGCTTTGTGCCGTAGATTTGGGGCAAGCGTTTTATGCGACCCCCACGACCGAGCTGATGATGCGCCTGCTTGACCCTGCGGTGCAGGCAATATGCGTCAAGGTGCAGATCGAACGCTTTGTCAAGCCCAATCCGTACACGGCAAGAAGGCTTTGCGAGGCAGCGCGAGAGAGCCTGACGGCAGAGGAGCGCGACCATCTGAGTGCGCAGACCTTGCGCGTGCTTGGCAAGCTGTGTGCCGAGCGCGGCTCGGTTTTGTACGTGGAGTCGGATTTTGCCGCCCATGACGAGTGGCGCGCCCTGCTTGCGTATTTGCAGCAGAGCGGCTGCCTTGCGCAGATCGTGCTTATGGTGCGCGATGCCGATGCCCTATGCGCCGCTGCAACCTTGGCAGGCTGCCTGCCCAATCCCACCGATGCCCCCACCGTGCGCGTGGGCGTTGCGGACGTGCAAGGAAGGGATGAGTTACTGGAGTTGTACGCCACTCTGTTGCCCATTGGGGCGTTACCGCCTTTGTGTTAGTTTGTACAAAAAGAGGAGGAGCAAGCCCCTCCCCTACCTGATAATGGGTTTGGTCGATTTTTCCAAGCGGTTTATTATGGTAATCCGTCAAGTGGTAGGGGAGGGGCTTGCTCCTCCTCTTTTACACTGTATTTTTACCGCCGCAAATATGAAAAAGGACTATGTCAATAAAGACGTAGTCCTTTTGTTATTTTACAAAAGCTCAATCGCCTCGCCGAGTGTCAGAGAGAACACGAAGGCGCGGTCGGGAGCTTTGCCGAACAGTTCTTTGACGGCGCGGGCATAATGCGAAAGCTGATCCCTATGCGCTGCGATCATGCGCTCGCGGTAAAGGGCGTGGTCGCGCTTTTCCTCGGCGGTGGGGCGGTCGGTCTTGTAGTCGCACAGCGAAATACTGCCGTCCTTGCCGACAAGGATGAGGTCGATCGAGCCCTGCACGTGCAGCAGCTTACCGCTGACCAAGTGCGCAATCTCGTCGTTTTGCGTGAATTCCTCCAGCGGTACAAAGCTGTTGAAATGCACCTCGCGCATGATTTTGTCCGCATCCATGACCAGCGGGAAGAAATCGCTGTCAAAGAAGGTCTGCAGCGCGCGGCGGTTGACGATTTTGGCAATGCGGGGCGTGATATACTTCTCGCGCACCAGTCTGTCAAGCTCGTCGTCAATGCCGTGGGCTTGGACACGGGCGTAGTCGCAATACTGCAAGAACAGATGTGCTGCCGTACCGCGTTCGGCTGCCGTAGGCTTGGCGTTTTCTGCCATGAGCGCAAAGAAATCCGGCTTTTCGGAGTGCATTTGTTCAAGGCGGCGGGAGAGTGCCTCGCGGGTCTGCATCTCGTCAGCGTCCTCTCCCTCGCCGTGGGAGAAGCAAAAATCGGTGTCCAGCATATGGGGCGAGAGCTTGGATGCGGCTGCCTTGGAGGGGATCTTGTAAAGCAGCGAGGTATGCTGCTTTTGCGCACCCGACAGCTGCATAAGAGCTGCGTAATGCGCGCTGCCTGCGTCACTTTGATCCTTGGCTGCCTCGCTGACGGCTGCAACGGAGCGTGACAGCGGTGCAACCCGGCCTTTTTTATAAAGCTCGACGCGGCAGCATTCGTTTGCACGCTGCTCGTTTGCCGCCATTGCCGAAAGCACCCAGGAAAGGTGATCGGGGGCAGCAAGAATATCTGCGCTTCCGCCCATGGAGCATTCACGGTACAGAGCGGTATAGGGCTTTTTAATGGTTGCGGTCAGGTACAGCCGCTCTCGCGCACGGGTGAGCGCGACGTACAGCGTGCGCATCTCCTCCTCGGTGCTGCGGTGGATCATACCAAGCGTCATGGAACGGCGCAAAAGCGTATCGCGTTTGCCATTACCGTCCGAAAGCTTGATGCCGATTCCCATATCCTTGTCGTAGATCATGGTTTGCTTGCTGTCGTTGCGGTTGAAACTCTTACCGCACTTGATAAGGAAGCAAACGGGGTATTCAAGACCCTTGGAGTGGTGCACGGTCATGAGCGCAACGCCGCCTCCCGCGCATGACGCCTCGGAGCTCGATCCCTTGGCATTCATGGCGCGGTGCTGGGCACGTACAAAGCCGTAAAGACCATTCCAATGCTTGCGTGTAAATTGTCTGGCGTTTTCGTAAAGGAACAGGAATGCCTCGCTGCGGGCGTATGCGCAAAGGTGCTCGTCTTGTGCAAGCTCGGTCAAGAGGGCATCCGCACCAAGCTGCACGGCAAGCGTACGCCACCCTTCCAGCCTTGTGCAAAATGCAGCGCAAAGAGCACGCAGGGAAGCAGCTTCCCCCTCGGCTGCATATGCACCGATCGCATCGTAAAGCGAGAGGTTGGGGGCAGCCGCCTTGCGCACCAGCGCAAGCTGCTCGTGGGAAAAGGCGGGAGCTTTGCCGTCGTGCGGCTCTGTGAGCAGATAGGAGAGCGGAATATCCTGCACGGGGTTGTCAATCACGTCTAAAAGTGCCAGCCAGAAACGGAAGGATGCGCTTTTGTAAAGCTCACCGCCCGATTGTGCGGATACGGGCACGCCTGCCTCACTCAGCGCGCGTGCAAAGACGTCCAGCGGCGCTTTGGTACGGCTGAGAATGGCAATATCCGAGGGCTGGATGGGCGTGCCGTCCGCCTTCTTTTCCTCTGCCAAAAGGCGCAGGATCTCGTTTACTGCAGCAAGCGTTTCGGTGTCGGTGCCGTCGTTTTTATCTTGCTTTTCATCGCTCTCAATCTTCTCGTCTTGCTCTTCGTCGCTCTCAATCCTCTCGTCTTGGTCTGCAGGCTGTGTAATCTGCAGGGTAACCAAGGGGCTTTGGTAGCCCTCGGGCGCGTTTTTCTTGTGAATGAGATCGTCCCCTTTACGATATCCGATGGTGTCGGGACACGCCTCAAAAATATACGCGCAGACAAGGTTGGTAAAGTCGATGACGGATTTATCACAACGGAAATTTTCGGACATGAACAGCACGCAGCCAAGGTCAGTCGCGGGCGGATGATCCAAAGCATCGGGCGTCAGCGTGGAAAAGGTGCGGCGGTAGGCAGCAAAGATGGAAGGATCTGCCTCGCGGAAGCCGTAAATGCTTTGCTTGATATCGCCTACCATAAAGCGGTGATCACCGCCGATGATGGCAAAAATCTTGTCCTGCAGCTGGTTGACGTCCTGATATTCATCGATATATACCCAGTCAAATTTTTCTTGAAATGCCTTTGCCAAATCGGTCAGCGTGCCGTCTTCATTTTGTAAAAGCTTCAGCACAAAACGGGGCATATCCGAAAATTCGCAAACGCCCAAGCGAATCTTTTCCTCTGTGTAGCGTTTGTCAAACTCGTCCATGATGGCGTACAGCGTACGGCAGAGGGCAGCCGTGGCAGAGAACTGCGTGCGAATGTCCTCGGGCAAAACGCAAAAAGGCTCGGAAAGGCTTTTGATCTTTTCGTTTTGCTTTTTGCGAAAAGCCTCAAATTCCTCGCAAAGCGGGGTCTTCTGCTCCTTTTTGAGCCTGGGCTTCTTGACGGCGGGATGCGACCCAAACGCTTGGGCAGCGCCCGCGTAGCCATCGGTTTTCAGGCGGTGCGCAATCATGCCGCAGCGTGCTGCGTCTGAATCGAACATATCGGCAAACGCCGCACCGCACAAGGGGTCGCTTGCAATTTCAGCCTTTGCCCTGAGAAATTTTTGCTCCAGCGCGAGCAGGGAATTGACGGTATGATCGCGCAGCTGCGAGCCCCAGAGTGAGTCAAAGAAATCTCCCGTTGCCTCACGCTCCATGCGCTCTGCGCAATCGGCGATACGGGCAACGCCGCGCTCCGAGGTGACCAGCTTTTGATAAAGCTCAGTCAGGGTGGGGATGAGTGCGGAAAAATCGCGCGAGGTAACCAGGGTTTCTACAAAGGAGAGAAACACACTCTCGCGCGCAAGTCCCAAAATACCGTTTTCGGGATCCTTGCTTGCGCTGTAAAAATCCTCTATGACCTGCTCCATGACGGATGCTGCAATACCATCCGCCTCTCCGTCATCTGCCATGCGAAAGCCTGCGGGCAGCCCAAGACGTTCAAAATTGGCACGCACGGGCTCACCGAAAAAGGCATCAATGGTATGAATGTGTGCACCCGGCAGCAGTAAGAGCTGATGATTGAGGTGGCGGTTGGCAGGGTCTTGCGCAATCGCCTCGGTCAGGGCGGATGCAATACGTGCGCGCAGCTCGGCAGCGGCGGCACGCGTAAAGGTAACGATCAGCATGCGCTCGAGCGTACAGCTCTCGTCCTCGGTGATCTGATTGATAATGCGCTGCGTCAAGGTCGCGGTCTTACCCGATCCTGCTGCAGCCGAGACTAACAGAGAGGTCTTTTTGTATTGCATTGCCGCGCTTTGCGCGGGTGTCCATTGTCTTGCCATAAAAATCTCCATGCCGCCATATGGCGGCTCAAATAGTGATGGAAACTTCACCGCGGAGCTTTGCTCCAAAAATGGGTCCGGACCCATTTTTAGGTGAAGTTTAAGCGTGAATGCATACTAAAGAAGAAAATGACGTGAACTTTCACGCTATCTCTCCTTTCTTAAAATTCACTCACAACAGCCCTGTCGCAGCTTCCCTTGATACGGCAGAAGCGGCAAGCATCGGAGTCGGGGCGTTTTTCAATAATGCCGCCATACATCTGCGCGGCAATGTCGCGTACGGTCGCCTGCACGGTCTTGTTGATCTCGTCAAACTCCTCCTTGGTGCAGTACAGCGTGCCGGCTTTTTTCTTGCCGGGGTCTGCCGTGGGATCAATTGCCTCGGGCACACCGTCCTCGGCAAGGATCAAGCCGCTCTGAAAGGGTTTGGGCGCACCGTTTTCCTCGGATGCCGAGAAATAGAGTGCTGCCGAGGGCACAACGC
>JAGBXH010000466.1 GCA_017629395.1 Clostridia bacterium
TAGGGGAGCATTCCATATGCTCCCCTATATCTGTATCATTTACACACAAACAAACCGCAAACTCCGCGGGTACGCGCCAAAAAGGCGTCCCCCGGGGGGAAGCCTTTTTGGCGCACGACTGTTCTGTTCTCTTGTCTGTTGTGGGCGCTTTCTTAACTTAATGACATTGGGACTTTTCCGAGCTCCTTTTTTTGCGTTTCATCTTGCTGAGTCAAAAAACACTTGCAATCCATGCAAATCCATGCTACAATATACGTAAAGAATTGATTTCCAAAGGAGCACAGTGAAAGCATGACAAAACAAGAGTTTCTATCCCAAGTTGAGACCTATTTGAGCTCAAACACCGGCAATGCGCAATTTTGGTGTTGGTATCCACTTCGCAGTCTGACGCAAGACATTCCTGTCGCTGCCTTTGACCTTTGGCAAATTTACGAGGATGAGAACATAGGGCAAATAGATGCTGTATTGCGTCTCCTGGAAATCGACACCGCAACCGCTTTTCAAAATCAAGATTACCAACCCGAGTCAAAAGAAGTCAGCTTACGCAACCGGCTATACGAAGCCGATGCGGACGGGTATAATTTCCCGTGGTATGTGGAGAGCTATTATTACGATCATTCAAAGCAATGGATGATCTACACCTCTCACGAATTCACCATCACCTTTGCCGGCAAAGAGCTTGCGCAAGCGGCAACGCAACTGATTGATTCCAAATATTCAATTGTCAGAGCTACAAACAACACGCAGCTGCATCCGCATGGCTGCAAAGTCCAAGAATCCTGAGATGTGCAGGCAACGCCTATATAAGTACAAAGCACCCCCCTCGAAAGATTAGAGCTCAGCTTTTTCAATGTCATTAAGTTAAGCATAGCGGAAAATTATGTAATATAACGCGCAGAAACCGATTGTATTCGCGCGCTATATCCCTATGATTTTTTGAAAATTCTTAACTCAATGAAATTGGGATTTTCCCGAGCTCTTTTTTGACGTTTCATCTTGCTGAGCAAAAAAGCACTTGCAATCCATGCAAATCCATGCTACAATATACGTAAAGAATTGATTTCCAAAGGAGCACAGCCAATGAAAAAAACGTTACACGTCATTCCCCACTCCCACTGGGACAGAGAGTGGTATCTCCCCTTTGAAAAGCACCGCGTGCGCTTGATTGAGCTGTTTGATCGCCTGATCGAGGTCATGGAGCAAAACGAGGACTATACCTATTACCATATGGACGGTCAATATATCGTCATCGAGGATTACCTGGAGATCCGTCCGCAGATGCGCGACCGCCTCTTGGCACTGGTGCGCGCAGGCCGCATTCAGGTTGGTCCTTGGTACATTCTGCAGGACGAATACCTGACCTCGGGCGAAGCCAACGTGCGTAACATGCTCTACGGCATTAAGCTGTGCCGCGAGATCGGCGCCGAGCCCGTGGAAACCGGCTATTTCCCCGATGCGTTCGGTAACATCTCCCAAGCACCGCAGATCGTGCGCGGCTTTGGATTTGACAACGCCGTATTCGGCAGAGGTCTTAACGACGTGGGTGCTGACAACAAGATCGTCAAGGAAAACGGCATTACCAAAAGCGAAATTCTTTGGCGTTCTCCCGACGGCTCCGAGGTCATGGGCGTGCTGTTTGCCAACTGGTATCACAATGCCATGGAGCTACCAAGCGATCCCGAGTCGCTCAAGGCGCGCATTGCCGCCATTGTGGCAAGCACCTCCCGCTTTGCGCAGACCGAGCACCTGCTCGGCATGAACGGCTGCGACCACCAGCCCATTCAGACCGACCTGCACAAGGTCATTGCCCTTGCAAACGAGGTGCAGGACGAGGTAGTGGTCAAGCAATCCAACTTCAAGGACTATATTGAGGAACTGCGCCCCTACCGCGATACCTTCCCCGTATTTGAGGGCGAGATCAACGGTCAGCTTTCCGCAGGCGCATGCCCCTTGATCTGCACCGCCTCCGCGCACGTGGATATCAAGCAGAAAAACCACGACGTGCAGCACCTCTTGGAGCGCATTGCCGAGCCTGCCGGCATGATTGCCAAGCTGGGCGGCGGCGAATACTGCTCCGACCTTTTCCTGTACGCCTGGAAAAAGCTGATGCAGAACCACCCGCACGACTCGATTTGCTCTTGCTCCTGCGATGAGATCTACGAGGAGATGAAGACGCGCTTTGCCAAGTCCGCCGCTTGCGGCGAGGAGCTGCGCGATGCAGCGCTTGACTATCTGGCAGCTACCGTCAATACCGCAGACACAGACGGCGACGCCGCTATCGTCGTGCTCTCGCTTGAGCCGGGACAGAGCGTTGTGACCGTGACCGCAAACATCGATTTCGATCGGTCCGACGATACCCGCGCCATTGCCATCTTTGATGAGAACGGCAATGAGGTTCCCGCAAAGTTCACCTATATCCCCAACCAATTTACCTATACCCTGCCCAAGGATCGCTTCCGCCAGCCGCGCTACGTCAACCGCTTTGCAGTCGAGATGCAGGTGCAGATGCACGGCATGGGTTACCGCGTCTTCAGCGTCAAAAAGCAGGCGGCAAGCATCAAGACCGCAATTTCTTACACCGAGAACTGCATGGAAAACGAGTTCCTTGCCGTCCGCATCAACCAAAACGGTACGGTGGACGTGACCGATAAGCGCACGGGACGCGTCTTTGCGGGTCAGAACCTCTTTGAGGACACGCACGACGTGGGCAACCTGTATAACTACGTGCAGGCAGAGAGCGACGTTGCCGTGACCACCGCAAACGCGGCAGCCGATATTGCGCTGCACGAGATCACCCCTTGGTCGGTAACCTTCAAGGTGACCGTGCCCATGGCGATCGATGCCGATATCACCACCTACGTCACGCTTTCCGATCAGATCGCACGCGTGGATTTCAAGACCGTGGTCACCAACCGCGCCGAAGATCACCGCCTGCGCGCGCTGTTCACCTCGGATATCGCA
>JAGBXH010000467.1 GCA_017629395.1 Clostridia bacterium
CAGCACAACCTGCAGGTTCCTACCACCTGGAAGGAAATGGAGGAGCTTTGCAAGAAGATCCTTGAGATCGACCCCGATTGCATTCCTCTGGGCTATGACTCCGAGGCTAACTGGTTCATCACCATGACCGAGCAGTACGGCTCTCCCTACACCTCCACCGAGAGAGGTAACAACTATCTGTTTGACCATCCCCAGAACAAGGTATTCGTGAAGATGTTCAGAGGCTGGTACGAGAAGGGCTACCTGACCACTCAGGAGCTGTACGGCGGTTATACCTCGGGCTTGTTCACCGAGCTGACCGATAAGAACAGCTACATGTCCATCGGTTCTACCGGCGGTTCTATCCACCAGCGTCCCGAGGCAACCGACACCGGCTACGCATTTGACGTAGGCATCGCGCCCATTCCTCAGGTAAAGCCCGATGCACCCAAGGCAATTTCCCAGGGTCCCTCTCTGTGCATCTTTGAGAGCGACAACAAGCAGGAGGTTATCGCTTCCTGGCTGTTCGTTGAGTTCCTGACCACTAACCCCGAGTTCCAGGCAGCATTCTCCATGACCTCCGGTTACATGCCCGTTATCCAGAGCGTTGACCAGGTTCCCGCATACAAGAACTTCCTTGACAACGCTGACGGCGGCGACCACATCCAGGCACTGGCTGTTAAGGTTGGCAGAGAGATGTCCAACGCTTACTTCGTATCTCCCGCATTCAACGGCTCTTCCGTAGCACGTGACAAGGTTGGCGCACTGATGCAGTACTGCTTCACGCAGCCTGCAACCGACGTTGACGCTATGATCGATAAGGCATTTGCTGATGCCGTTACCGAGTGCAAGAACGCTCAGTAATCAAAGCTGATCAAACATGCAACAAGCAGGGAAAACGATGAAGAATTTTACTAAATTATTGATCGTTCTGCTCGCTCTTGGTATGATTGCAGGCTGCTTTGCAGCCTGCGATACCGAGGGCGGCAAGACCGAGGACTCAACCGCTGCAGACGGCACTGCTCCGAGCACGGAGGAGACTCTCGAAGCTACCGACCCCGCCGAAACAACGACCGCACCCCAGCCCGAGTTCGTTGACATTGCCGAAAAGGTCAAGTTCAACAAAAACTCCGGCAGACTCAACGTTGAGGTGACCGTGCACGCATTTATCGACGGCGACACCACCCACTTCAACGTACCCACCAGCGTTGAGCCCACGGGTATTCTCAAGGCAAGATACCTTGGTATCAACACCCCCGAATCCACGGGCATCATCGAGCCTTGGGGCAAAAAGGCGTCCAACTACACAAAGGAAACGCTTTCCAAGGCAACCTCTATTATTATTGAGTCCGATAACGACAAATGGAATGCAGACTCCACCGGCGGCAGATATCTGGTTTGGGTATGGTATAAAACGGCAGAGATGACCGAGTACCGCAACCTCAACCTGGAAATTCTGCAGCAGGGCCTTGCATTCGGCTCTAACGCAGCCGACAATGCGTACTCCGAGTACACCATGGGTGCACTCAACCAGGCAAAGCAGCTCAAGCTGTACGTATTCTCCAAGGACAAGGACCCCGATTTTTATTACGGCGGCGCACAGAACGTGACCCTCAAGGAGCTCAAGCTCAACTACGAGCCCTATAAGGACAAGCTGGTTCGCTTTGAGGCAGTCGTTGTAAAGAGAAGCGGTGCAACCGTTTATCTGGAGGAGTACGATGCAGAGACCGATATGTACTACGGCATGCAGGTATTCTGCGGCTACAATACCCCCGGTAACGTCATGCAGGCGCTGAGCATCGGCAACCGCGTGATGATGGTGGGTACGCTGCAGTATTACGAGTTGGGCGGCACCTGGCAGATCTCCAATATCAAGTACAGCGTGGATATGATGGACCCCAACGGAGCTCTCTCCAAGGACGGCATTCATAAGCTCGAGGAAGGGTACAGCCCGAGCTACCGCGAGACCAACGCTGCAGATATCGTAAACGGAAAGCTGACGCTGGACGTCATCACGCAGGATGCGGACGGCAATGAGATCAGCACGCCTACCGAGTTCAAGTACGGGGAACTGGCGCATTACAGCACCGTGACCGTCAAGAACCTGACCGTAGACAGCGTGTATACCACTACCTCGGAAACAAGCGATGATAAGGGCGCTATGTCCATTACCTGTAAGGCAGAGGACGGCACGACCCTCGTAGTCAGAACCGAGGTGCTGATCGATGCAGAAGGCAATCTGGTCACCGAGGATATTTTCCCCGCGGGCACCAAGATCTCCGTTCGCGGTATCGTCGATTCCTACAATGGCCAGTATCAGGTCAGAGTATTCGCGATTGGCGACGTTACCATTGGATAATCCAAAAATGATTATAAGACATAATAAGGAGCTATCATGAAAAGAATTTTAATGCTTTTGCTGGCAGCTGTTCTTGTTTGCTCTATGGCACTGCTTGTTGCTTGCGACAAGGAGAATGAGGGCGGGGAAGACACCTCTGCACAGCAGACCACCGAAGCACCCGAAACGGATGCTACTACCGAAGAAGAGACCACCGAGGCACCCGGTGCGCAGGAGCCCACCGACCTTGAGAACGCAGCTGAGTACGTTCGTCAGCTGTACAAGGACACCACCGTTACCGCTGCTGACTACACCCTGGTTTCCAAGGTTAAGGTAGGCGGTGTTGACTACGCAATTACCTGGACTGTTAACACTGACAAGGTTACGCTGAGTGTTGGCGAGGACGGCACCGTTTCCGTTGACGTTCCCGACGAGGCATTCGAGGAAATCGCATACGTGCTGACCGCAACCGTTGCTGATACAGAAGGCAACACCGTTGTCAAGGAATTCAACCGCACCGTTCCCAAGTTCAAGGTTACTACTTGGGAAGAGTACCAGGCTGCTAAGGAAGGCGACAACCTGATCGTTCAGGGTATCGTTGTTGCTATCAACTCCAAGGCTGCCGGCAACACCAGAAACCACCTGTTCCTCTTGGATGAGAGCGGCTTTGGCGGCTACTACTCCTACCAGATGGACGTTGACCCCGTTGCTGATCTCGGCATCGAGCTTGGTATGACCGTTCGCGTTTCCGGTCCTGCTGCTCCTTACAGCGGCATGATGGAGATCAAGGGCGGCATTCCCACTGTTGTAAGCACCGAAAAGAAGGACTTCGCTCCCGTTGACATTACCGATAAGTGGGTTGAAGGCACTAACTTCAATGAGCTTGTTGGTATGCCTGTTGTAATCAAGGGCGTTACCATTGGCGCTCAGGAGCTTGCAACTGCAACCAGCCAGTACCTGTTCTTCGAGCTGAATGGCGTTCAGGGCTACGTAAGAACCTACGTAACTGATTTCCCCACCACGCTCAAGGCTGATGATAAGGCTGTCATCGACGCAGCACACGCTGAAAAGTACGGCTACACCGCTGACGTTACCGGTATTCTGATTACTTACAGCGGCGCACCTTATATCATTCCTACTTCCGTAGATTGCTTCTATAACTTCGCACTTCCCGAAAGATCCGATGCTGAAAAGGTTACCCTGGAAAAGGATAGCCTGACCTTCGAGAGCACCTTCACCGAGGGCGCTGAGATCGATCTGCCCGTAGCAGGCACAACCTATCCCGAAGTTTCCATCACTTGGGCATC
>JAGBXH010000468.1 GCA_017629395.1 Clostridia bacterium
ATACTCGTGAAAATGCCACTCGATCTCATTATTGCCGCAGATAAGCCCTACGCAGGCGTGATGTCTGATGCGGCGCACGTTTTGCTCAACCTCCAAAAGCATGCTTTGCATCAGCTTTTGGTCGGGATCGTACACAGAGCAGGCAAACATCAGATCAAAAAAGACCACCAAGCCAAGCTCGTCACAAATATCGAAAAACCAATCGTCGGGATAGTAGCCGCCGCCCCACACGCGAATGGCGTTGAAATGCGAATCCTTGCATTGCTGCAAAAGCGTGCGCGTGCGCTCGGGGGTGATGCGGCTAAAAATATTATCCTCGGGAATATAATCCGCGCCCATGGCAAACATATTCACACCGTTGACGCGGTGATAAAAGCCGATGCCGTAGGCATCCACCTGCCTGACAAGCTCCATTTTGCGAAGACCTACGCGCAGCTCGCGGTCGTCAATGATTTCATCGTCTACCACCAGCCATGCCTGCACGGTATAGAGCGGCTGCTCACCCATGCCATTCGGCCACCAAAGCTGCGGATCTTGCACCTCGGTTTCAACCCCTAACGCCAAAGCGGTACAGCTGCCATCGGGTGCGTTCAACCAAACCTCGGGTGTTCCGTTCCCTGCAAATTCCATCGTGGGAGTCAGAAAAACTCTGCCGCCCTCGTGCCTTTGCGCCACGCGCACGTCCAAAATGCGTCCGCCTGCGATATCCTCCAGCAAATACACGTCGCGCCAGATACCCGCGTCTGGGAGTCTTGGTCCCCAGTCCCAACCCATCATGCAATGCGCCTTGCGCAAATGGGGGTATCCCTGCATGCAATCGGTTGCACCGAACAGCTTTTCCTGCGCGTCCTTCTCTGCTATGTACTTGGTGGGCGAATGGCAGATCACCTGCAAAGTGTTGTGCTCTGCCAAAAGAGCCGTCACGTCAAACGCATAGCGCAGGTGCATATTGTCGGTGTCTGCTACGTGCGTGCCGTTGAGATAAATGCTGCACAGCGTATCCAAGCCCTCAAACACCAAGCTTGTGCGGGTCCCCTCGTCATACCAATTAAACGTACACTCAAAGGTATAGTCGTGCTCGGAAATTGCCAGATATATATCCTCGTTGTCCGCTACGTGCGGATCGGGCAAAAGCGCGTTATCCACATGCAAAAACGAATACACCGAGCCGGGCACTTGTCCCTCTACGTCATAGCCGTTTCCCGTCATGCGCCATGTGCCGCCAAGATCCCATTTTCTCATTTGTTCATCTCCTTATAAGCTTGTCGTAAGCCTTGTACCATAGCGCCGCCCTTGCCCGTGGTGGTATCGGCATGCCAAAGTGCGCTGGCAATCGCCTCTTCCACGGCTTCCGCGGTCATATCAAATACGGGGTCAATAAAGCTATCGCAAATTGTTGCGTAGGTCTGCACGGCATGCTCTGCGGTATGCGGCACGCGGTTGGCGGTAGAAAACGCAAGTGCCACGTCACCGCTGCCGTTTCCCATATACGAGCCCGTGCGCGAAAGTCCCACGCCCGCGCGGCGTGCCACTCTGCCAAGCTGTCTTTCCGATAGCGGTGCGTCGGTGGCGACGATCATAATGATTGAGCCCTTGTCGGCAGCATTGTCGCGCTCGGCTATCTCCCTGCTCACTTGTCTGCCGTCGATCATCAG
>JAGBXH010000061.1 GCA_017629395.1 Clostridia bacterium
GGGCGCAACCAAGTGCGCTAAGCTCTTGGCAGGCAGATTTGGCAGCCGCATCTGGGCACCCATCCGCGATACCGCAGAGTTCCGCGCCATCATGGCACGCATGAGCGAGTTTGCGTAAAACCGAATAACACACAACAGGGTTGCCGCAAGGCAGCCCTGTTTTTCGTTTAAGAGAAGTTGTTGCTGCCTGTGCGGGCGATCACTGATCGCCCCTACGGCTGTTTATGTCATGATTTTGGTATGGATGTAATTCCAACTCGCTCCGATGTAGAGGCGAGAATTTTGGCATAGCCGAAATATGTGATCACCCGCACAGAAACAAAGAACGCAAAAAGCAACCCGCCGACTATATGCGGCGGGTGATTTTTATTCAATTCTCTTCTATCGGCTTGCCCTTGATGAGCACCTGTGCTTTGCCGTTTTTGGCAACCGCCAAGAGGGCTTGCGTGTCCCCTACGCGGAACGCCTCGCGGCGTGCAAGTCCGAAAAACAGAAATTTGCTTGACAGCCCAAAGGTTTCACCGTCAATCGTCACAGCAATCTTACCCGAAATGGGTCTGCACGCGTATTCGATCTCGTGCGCGACCTCGTCCTCAACGACAGTCCAATGCTGCTTGATGCGGCTCTTTTTTCTCAATTTGCAATAGTTATACACGCCGTGGCTCACTTTCCGTAATTCTCAAAATACTCGTTGGCGCAGAAATCCTTCTTTTCGGTAAACTTTGCGCGCATATCGGCAAGGTTGCCCGTATAGATCAGATAGCTGTACTCCAGCGGCACAAAGCTTTGCAGCTTGATGGATTTGAGGGGCGCTACGTAATTGCAGGCAGCGTCGTGCGGCTCCTTGGTGCCGTTATAGGCGTGTCTGCCGCCGATCAGCATTTCCACACCCGGCACGTAAAGACCGATGCCCCAATCGTTGTCGTCGGTCCAGGCGCACCATGTCTCGGTGTCACCCTTAGGCAGCGGGAAGCGGTGGCGCGGCCAATCCTCGGGCCAGAAGATCAGATCGCGGCGCACGGAAAGCTCATCGCCCGTCCAAGGCTTTTCCTTATCGTAAAACCAGAAATTACCCAGATAGCTGATGGTATAGAACGCGGGCACCTCCTGCCCTGCCTTGGGATGCTCCCAGCCGGAAAAGTCCACAAAGCGGTTATCCACGCGCACCACGTCACCGTCAAACGCATAGGTGTTCTCCATGTAAGAGGGCGTGTACCAAGCCTCATGTCCCCAGTCGCGCGGACGGCACTTGATATAAACGCTGTTTTCTGTGATCTCCACGTCCACCAGCTTGCTCTTGGCATTGGTGCGGTCACCGCCCTGCACGGGATTGTAGCCCCACTTGTTGCCCATGAATTCACCGCAAACAAAGGGAGGCTGGTTGGTGCCGTAATAGGATTGCTGCACCAGTCTGCCCGTATCAAAGTTGTTGAGCAGGTTATCAAGCCCCTCGGGCGCATTCTTATCTACAAAGCAGGAAAGTCCGCCGCCCCAGGCAAGCTCAATGCCCACACGGTAAAGGTCGTTTTCCATATAGTACGTTTCCTGCGCGTATACGGGAATGATGTCGGTCGTCAAGGAATGGATCTTGATCTCCGAGCCGCCCTTGATAAAGTCCACCTGTACGTCCACGGGTGCTTTTGCCACCTTGCCTGCAAGATAGCCGTCAATCAGGCAGCGGAAGATCTTGTTCTGCCCTGCTTCAAGGAAAAACTCCTCCGAATACAGAGCATCGTCCACGTAATAGGTCAGCGTGCCGCGCACGGCAGCGTCAGCCGAGTAGGTCAGCGTGTATCTGTTAAACTGATCGTTATATTCAAATCTCATAAAAAATCTCCTTTCCGAGTGGTAATTTCATTATACCGCATTTGGTTAGTTTTGTCAAGAAATTCAACAAAATCACTTCCATTTTCATGTCTTTTGTGAATGTTGAGTGAATATTGACGGTAAGCCCTTTACAAATCGGCCATGCTGTTCTATAATGTATAATGATATAATAGTACTATGCAAATTGTTTGCTAAACGAGGTATTTATGGCATTTATTGAATTTGACAAGGTCAGTAAAATATACCGGACGGGACAGGTAGAGATTGCCGCCTTGCACGAGGCAAGCTTTGAGATCGAGAAGGGCGAGATTTGCGTCATCGTCGGTCAAAGCGGCGCGGGAAAAACCACTCTGCTCAATATTTTGGGCGGCATGGATACGCTGACTTCGGGAGAGGTACGCTTTGGCGGGCGCGAAATCGGCGCATTTTCGGTCAAGCAGCTTTCCGAATACCGTCGGAACGAGGTAGGCTTTGTGTTCCAGTTCTATAACCTGATCGGCAATCTGACCGCTCTTGAAAACGTGGAGATGGCAGCAAGGCTGAAAAAGGGCTCGCAATCCCCCGAGAGCGTGCTGCGAGAGGTAGGACTTGGCGATCGCCTCTCCAATTTCCCCGCACAGCTTTCGGGCGGTGAGCAGCAGAGAGTTGCCATTGCCCGCGCCCTGGTCAAAAATCCCGCTCTTTTGCTTTGCGACGAGCCCACGGGCGCGCTTGACTATGAGACGGGCAAGACCATCCTCTCACTTTTGCAGCGCTCCTGCCGCGAAAGAGGCACGACCGTGGTAATTATTACACACAACCAGGCACTGTGCCCCATGGCAGACCGCGTCATTCGCGTCAAGAACGGCAAGATCAAAAGCTGCGAGTGCAATCCTTGCCCCACTCCGATCGAGCAGATCGAATGGTAAGACGCGAGATTTTACGGTATTACACGTTTTGGAGGTCATATGAAACATCCCTTTGGGACAGCAGCATGGCGTGAGATCAAGGCTCACCCCGGCAGATATCTGGCAATTCTTGCCATCGTTGCGCTGGGCGTAGGCTTTTACGCAGGTCTTTTCGTCATTGAGGACGCTATGCTGGACACGACGAACAGCTACGTCATTGACTACAATCTATACGACTTCTCGGTATCGACCACGTTGGGGCTTTCCGATAAGGAGGTCAAGGAGCTTGCCTCGCTTGACGGAATCAGACGCGCCGAGGGCGTGATCACATTTGATGCAATATGTAAGGGAGAGGGAGACGAGGAGCAGATCCTGCACTTCATGAGCATACCCAAGCATATAGGCGTCCCCGAGATCATAGCGGGACGCATGCCCAAGGAGTCCGATGAATGTCTGGCGGATTCAAACCGCTATACAAAGAACGATATCGGCAAAAAAATCAGGCTTGAGGACGAGAGCAGCGATACGCTTGTCCATACCGAATACACCATAGTCGGCATCGCGCGTTCGGTGGAATTCCTCAACTACAGACGCGGCAGCACCTCACTCGGAGGCGGCACCGTCACCTCATTCTGCTATATTCCCAAGTCAGGCTTTTCGACAGATTACTTTACTGCCGTACACCTGGAAGCCGATACGGACGCTTACGTCTACTCAGAGGAATACCGCAGCGCCACCCACGCGCTCAAGCAAGCCATCTCGGACAAGCTGGAGCGTCTGGCATTGGAGCGCGGCATCATTCTCATTGAGCAGGCGCACGCCGAGATCGCCAAGGGCGTTGCCGCATACGAGCAGGGCAAGATCGATCTTGAAAAGGCACAAAAGGACGCGGAAAAGCAATTTGCCAAGGCAAAGGAGCAGATCGAGGACGGATATCTGCAGCTGGAGCAGGGCAAGCTGGAGCTTGCCAAGACCGAAAAGCAGATCGAGCTTGCGCTGGCAAAGGCAACCGTTGATCTCAATGCCTCCTTAAAGGAAGCAGACGAGCTGCTTGCTCGCGCCGATGCGATCGCAAACACGGTGGATTACGACAAATATTTAGAGGTCACGGACGCGCTTGCGCAGCTGGAAAAAGCACGCGTCAATCTGCTCAAGGAGATCAAAAAGGATCCCAAAAACAAGGAATACCCTGCACTGCTTGTGCGTGTGGAGCAAAAGCAGCAGCAGATCGTGGACGAATACGCGATCTTGCTTGCAGCCATGAGCCAATATCACGATCTGCGCACCAAGGCACAGGATATCCGCGACACCGCGCAAAAGACCTTTGACAATCTGGATCTTGCCTCCAAGGGCTTGATCACCATGCAAAAATTAGAGATCACCAACGCTGAGACCGACCTCAAAATTGCGGAAAAGCAGCTGAAGGTGGAGCAGGTCAAAGCGCAAAAGGAATTTGACAAGGCACAGAAAGAGCTGGAGGACGCATTGGCGCAGCTGACCATTTCCGATGAGGATCTGCACAGGCTGACCTCCCCCAAATCCTACGTATTGACACGCGAAGAAAATATCGGGTACGCAAGCATGGAGGCTGACTCCACCATCATTTCGGGTGTGGTCGTTGTCTTCCCCGTGTTTTTCGTACTGGTGGCAGCCCTTGTGTGCTCCACCGTCATGACCCGCATGGTTGAGGACGAGCGCACCTCGCTGGGCACGCTCAAGGCACTTGGCTACGACAAGCGTGCGCTGATGACGAAATACATGGTCTACGCAGGCTCTGCCGCGCTGATCGGCTCGATCCTTGGATTTTTCATGGGCACGTTTGCCATGCCGCGCGTGCTGTGGCTGGCGTATATGCTGATGTACGATTTCACCAATACCCTGCAATACGTATTCAACCCCGTTTTGCTGGCAGCGTGCGTTGCAGTCGCACTTGCCTGCTGCATGGGCACGGCAGCGGTATGCGTGCTGGGATCCGCGAAAGAGATGCCCGCACAGCTCATGCGTCCGCGCACGGGCGCTTCGGGCAAGCGCGTATTCTTTGAGCGTATTCCTCTGCTCTGGAAGCCGCTCCCCTTCCTTACCAAGGTTGCCCTGCGCAATATCTGGAGATACAAAAAGCGTCTTTTGGTCATGATACTGGGAATTGGCGGAAGCACCGCACTGCTTGTTGCCGGCTTTGGCTTGGCAGATTCCATCAAGCCCCTGGCAGATTATCAATTCGAGCACATTTCCCTTTACGATTACGAGATCACCTTCAAGGATCCGCTTGACGCAGACACCGTTGCCGCATTTACCGAGCGTAACGCGGACAAGATCGGCAGCATGATGACCATGCACCAATCCGAGCAAAGCGTGGAAAGCGAGCACACAAGCCACACGGCAACCCTGCACGTTTGCGACAGCCTTGAGGGCTATATCAAGCTGACGCAAAACGGCAAGCACGTTGCATTCCCCGCGCCCGGTCAGACCGTCATCAACACGCGCCTGGCAGAGGTGCTTCGGGTAGGCGTGGGTGACACGGTCACGCTGCACACAGCGGACGGTGAGATCACGGCAACCGTCAGCGGCATCGTGGACAACTATATAGGCAACGTGGCTTACATCTGCACGCAGACCTACTCGGATGCAACGAGCGTAACACCCGAGATCAGAACCGCCCTGCTCCTTGCGCCCGAGGGTGCAGAGATCGACCGCACGGCAGCCGCTCTGCGCGGTGACGAGGCGGTAGCGTACGTAGAGGCGGGGGCAGACACGCAAAGCATGCTCAAGAGCATGATGCAGAGCATGAACTACGTGGTCGTAGTCGTCATCGTGTGTGCAGGCGCACTTGCCTATATCGTGCTGTTCAATCTGACCAATATCAATATCACCGAGCGCACGCGCGAGATCGCGACCTTGCGCGTCATCGGACTTTACCGCAAGGAAACGCGCAGCTACGTCATGACAGAGAACTACGTGTTATCCGTGCTCGGTGCGCTGATCGGTCTGCCGACGGGCGTGCTTTTGCACCGCTTCGTCATGTCGCAGATCGTGCTGGACACCATTTCCTTCCCCACCGTCATCAATCCGCAAAGCTATCTTTATTCCTTTGCGCTGACGCTGCTGTTCGCTGTGCTGGTAGGGCTTGCCCTGCGCCCGCGTATCGACCGCATCGACATGGCGGAATCCCTGAAATCCGTTGAATAATTTTAAGAATATATCACAAAGGAGAACCAAACCATGACCAACGTAAGAGCAGAAATTCCCGCAAAATACAAGTGGGACATGACCAACATCTACAAAACCGAGCAGGATTTTGACGCAGACTACCAAAAGGCTGCCGATATGATTGCAGCGTTCCCCGCACACGCTTCCACCATGAGCGAGAGCGCGCAGGGTCTGCTTTCCATGTTCGAGGACATGACCGCTATGATGCGCGTTGTGGAAAAGCTTTACATGTACGCACACCTCTCTTCTGATGCGGACACCACCGATAACCACTACCTTGCCATGATGGGCAAGATGCGCAACCTGTTCAACAAGCTCAGCGTTGCTGCATTCTTCGTCACCCCTGCGCTGATCCGTCTGGACGAGCAAAAGGTAGCCGCTTGGATGGAGGAGTGCCCCGCTCTGCGTGAATTTGAGCGTGACATCTGGCTTGCGCAGCGCGAAAAGCCCCACACCCTTTCCGACGAGTGCGAAAAGCTGATGGCTGACATTTCCGCAGGTATGGGTGCTGCTGCAAACGTGCGCTCCATTTTTGCTAACGCTGACCTGACCTTTGGTAAGATCAAGGACGAAAACGGCAAGATGGTACAGCTCAACGACGCAACCTACGTTTCCAAGCTGATGTCCTCCGACCGCCGCGTGCGCCGCGCAGCATTCACCACGCTCTACAAGACCTACACCCAGTTTGGCAATACCTTTGCTACGCTTTATAACGCATACGTCAAGGAAAGAACCACCGCAGCACGCGTACGCGGCTACGAGGACAGCCTGACCGCATCCGTATTCCGTGACGAGGTCACGCCCGAGATCTACAACAACCTGATCAACACGGTCAGCGATAACCTGGGCGTACTGTTTGATTACTATGCAATCAAGAAGAAGGCGCTGGGTCTTTCCAAGCTGCATCTTTACGATATCTACACCCCTCTGATTGCAGAGTGCGAGAAGGAATACTCCTTTGAAGAGGCAACCGAAGAGGTGCTCAAGACGGTTGAGATCTTCGGTGCAGAGTACCACGACACCCTGGAAAAGGGCATCAAGGAGCAGAACTGGGTTGACGTTTATCCCTCTCGCGGTAAGCGCGGCGGTGCGTACAGCTCCGGCTGCTACGATACCCAGCCTTACATGCTGCTCAACTTTGTCGGCACGCTGGACAACGTTTCCACCTTTGCACACGAGTCGGGCCACTCCATGCACTCCTACTTCTCCCGCAAGTACAACGCTCCCCAGAACTCCTCCTACACCATTTTCGTAGCAGAGGTTGCTTCTACCGTCAACGAGCTTTTGTTCTGCCACCGCAAGCTGCGTGAGAGCGACAGCAAGGAAGAAAAGCTGGCGATCCTCAATCAGATCATGGAAACCTACAAGGGCACGCTTTACAGACAGACCATGTTTGCAGAATTTGAAAAGACCGCGCACGCTATGGTTGAGGGCGGCGCAACCCTGACCAAGGACGTGCTTTGCAAGACCTACTACGATATCGTTTGCAAGTACTTTGGTCCTGACGTGGTTTGCGACAAGGAGATCGCGAACGAGTGGATGAGAATTCCTCACTTCTACACCAACTTCTACGTATACAAGTACGCAACCTGCATCTCTGCTGCTTCCACCATCGTACATCGTATTGAAACCGAGGGCGAGGAATACATCGGCAAGTATATTGATTTCCTCAAGTGCGGCGGCTCCAAGTCGCCTCTGGACAGCCTCTTGGTTGCAGGCATTGACATGCGCGACCCGCAGGTAGTCAAGAACGCGATTGACGACTTTGCTGCCACCATTGCGCAGTACAAGGAGCTTTCCGAGTAAGACATGGGACTTTTCAAAAAGATTTTCAAGCCCAAGAGCCCCGATTCCAAGCGTTTTCGCCGCGAGATGGCGGAGCAGATGTGCGGTCACCACATCAGATACGTCACGGAAAAGCGTAACGGTGTGGACGAGGTCATCGGACGCAACGGCGGGCTGAACATCCGCGACGACGAGCTGTTGGTATTTGCCAGCGCGGACGTCATCTTCCGTTGCAAAATTGACGACATGCAGGCTTGGGAGCTGCTTAGCAAGGACGGCGTGGTCATCACCGCCCCAGACCTTGAGCACGGCGGCGTGGAGAGAACCATTATCGTATTTTACGTATATTACAGATAAGTTTAAGGGAGAATGCCCCAAGGCGTTCTCCCTTCTTTCATATAAAAGCTCTCCCCTGAGTGTCATCCTGAGCGGAGCGATGCTGCAGAGCAGCAAGCGAAGTCGAACTTTTGCGGCATGGAGTATCCGTCGCGTAGCAGGATACGCAATAGAGCAAAAGCGCAAGCCACGATACCGGGGACTGTCCCCTGTGACGTGCCCAAAGGGCATGTTACTGCGGGACTGTCCCCCGTGTTGTGGCGCAGCGGGATCTCCAAACGGTTTGTGACACGCTTTTCTGCATAAACAACATATTGTAGGGACAGGCGTCCTCGACTGTCCCTGCAAAATCAATCAAATATGACAATGCGGACAGTCGGGGACGCCTGTCCCTACAAAA
>JAGBXH010000469.1 GCA_017629395.1 Clostridia bacterium
ATTCAAAATCGGTTTCAAGAGCCGCGCGCGCACAGATTTTCTCGGTCATCAGCAGCTTATCCTCAAGCTCTGCATATCTGCGCTTGAGCGTGCTGACAGAGGTATAGCACTTGACAAAGCAGGGCTGCAGCGCACCGTCCACGGTTGCCTTGGGAGTAGCAGATGCAAAGAACTGCTCGGGCGTGGAATGCATGATCTGCACGCCGTTGCCAAGCTGCTCTTGCATAAATTCGCCCACCTCGGTAAGGTCCTTACGGGAAGGTCCGCCGCCGTGGTTGCCGATGCCCCACAGCGCAAACGCCACGTCCTCGCCCTCCCACGGGCGCATCTTTCTCTTGATATTCTCTACCGCCTTGCCAAGATCGGAGCAATAAATGGAATCATCCTCAAATCTTGCCGCCTTGACCGAAGAGCCGTCCAAGCCCTTCCATTCAAAGAACATGTGCGGCAGATCCATCATAGGCACCAAGGGACGGCAGAAAATGTAGCTGTCATAGCCGGTCTTATTGAGAATCTGCACCAAGCCCTGCGTGTGACCGAACGAATCAAAGTTGACTGCGGTGGTAGGACGCGCGCCAAACTTTTCCTTAAAATAAGTCAAGCCCGTTTCGATCTGACGTACAAAGCCCTCACCGCTCGGAATATTGCAGTCAGGCTGAATATACCAGCCGCCCATAATGTGCCACTTGCCTGCCGCAACCAGCTCCTTGATGCGTGCAAACAGGGCGGGATCGTAACGCTCGATCCACTCGTAGAGCAGCGCCTCATTGTGGCAGAAGATATAGTCATACTCATCTGCAAGCTCGGCAGCCGAATAAAAGGTTGCCAGTGCAGCGGAAGCACCCTCGTTCCAATCCCATTGCCAAACGGGGTCAAGGTGCGCATTACAAATCAAGTGCAGTTGCTTCATAAATATTCTCCTTCATTGTAAGAGTGTTTGAATTCATTATAACAAATACCCTGCCGCTTGTCAACGGCAGGGCAGGTATTATTTCTTGTTTTTTTGCAATCTGCTCTCGGCATTGGCAGCCATGCGGGTATTGAACTCGGAAAACGTATGCATTTCCTCGGGGGAAAAATCCGCAAAAATGCCGCGCAGATATTGCTCAGCAGCACCAAGCAGATCGGGCATCATGCAAAGTGCGGTTTCGGTCAGACACAGATGCACCACGCGCCTGTCCTGTGCGTCGCGCGTACGCACCAACAGATCCCTGCGGATCATGTGCTCCACCGCCTTGGAAATATTTGCTTTCGCCATACGGCTGAATTTGATAATATCGGTTGCAGTATTCTTTTCGGGGTTGTTATATAAAAACAGCAGCACAGTCATCTCCGTGCCACTCAGATGATATTCCTTGCACACGGGCGTAATACATGCTTGTAAAAACTGATCCATGGTATACATTTTACCAAGCCATTCGGAAAATAACATACTCTCCTCCTTTGGTTTCTTTGTAAACTATCTATATTATACGGTATTTGTGCACCTTTGTCAAGTAGGGATACGCGTTTTTTCACTTTCTGCGAATTGACAAGCATTGCGTTATAGAGTATAATGAATATATATTGTACTGAAAGGAAGCTCGACCTATGAAACGCCGCTTGTTCTCCGCATTTCCGCTCCTTTTGATGCTTTGCCTGTTACTCCCCCTTGCCTCCTGCACAGTACCGCAGGGTGAGGGTGTGACGACCGATTCACAGCAAGCCACCGATGCAAGCTGTGAAGCCGAGAGCACTGCTGACTCCGAAACAGACGCAGAAACAGACACAGAAACAGATGCACCTCCCGCGCAGGGAGAGATCGACTACTACCCCGGCATGACCTACGTCAAGGAAGAGGTCAAGATCGCCGTGGACGGCTTTGACCCTTCACTGCTCGGCACGGTTGCAGATGCCACGCAAAAGGGCGTTGCCACGCTGCTGGACGCCAATTTTGACGACGGTGACAAGACCGCGGGCGGCAAGATCGCGTACCGCGACCAAAACCTTGCCACCATCATGGACGGGCAGCTGCACTTCATCCACGACGGAAAGGACTACGGCAAGGGCTGGTCAACCTGGTCGCCCACCACGCCCGCATCTGTCAAGGAAAACGTGCAGGTGCAGCTCTCTCTTGACATCAAGAGCTTTACACCTCACGCAGAGTCTACGGGCACGCACACCTGGATCTCCACCTTTATCGGCTGCTACGTTTCCAACTACTCGGGCAAGATTCCCGACTCCCCCGGCGACGGGCTTTGGTTCTCCTTCTCGGGCAACGACGTCATTACCGTCATAGGCGGTGATGCGGGCGGCTGGCCTGCAGGCTTTACCTCAGTCAAGATCCCGCAGGGCTTTGCCGAGATGCAACACGTGGACGTGGTGTGCACCCAAAACTATGATACCTATATTTACGGCATTTTTAACGGCGGCGAGAGAGAGCTGCTGCTCAAAACAAGCATGAACGACGACGTGCTGACCGTTTTTGATGCGCAAGGCGATCAGGTAGCGCAAGTGGCAAACACCATGAGCCACTACGCAGGCGACTATTTCGTATTCTTTACGCACATGGGCGCGAGTGTGATCGACAATCTCAAAATCTATGCTTGCCAAAAGGAGGAATACCGCGTGGAAACCACCATCAAAGCAGTTCCGGACGAGGGCGTGAACCCCGGACTTGACATGACAGACAAGACCGACCTTGTCAGCATTTGCTACTCGGTCTGGTTTGACGGCATTCTCGGCACGGGCACAGAACCCGTTACCGATTTTAACAACATCACCGAGGTGCTGGAGGGCAAGCGCGATTGGGGAAACGTGCACGCCTTCCACTACTGGGCAAAGCCTGCGCAGGGCTACTACCGCTCGACGGATATAGAGGCTGCAAAGAATAACCTGATCCTTTTGGGCGAGGCTGACGTGGACTTTATCATTCTCGACTACACCAACGCAAACGACGGCTACATTTCCAACACCGCCATGGGCAAGACATGGATGTTTGATCCGCTGGATACGCTTTGTAAGGCATCCCTGGAGCTGCGCGCCGATGGTTATCGTACCCCTTACATCGTGGCTTGGTGCGGTCAATCTGACGGCCCCATGATCAAGGCACTTTACGACCGCTACTACACCGAAAACAACCCCTATGCCGATTGCTTTGTTTACTGGGAGGGCAAGCCCTTTATGATCTATACCCAGAGCACAGACTCCTTCCCCTGCCCCGATCTGTTCACGGTACGCCATATGTGGGGCTTGACCACGGAGAAATGCTGGAGATTTTTGAATATCAAAAACAGAGGCACCGCCTATGAAAAGGACGGAGTGGCAGAGCAGATCTCGGTTGCGGTTGCTTCGCAGGAAACCTATATGTCCATGCCCACCGCACACGGCAGAAACGGCGGTAAATTCTTCTATGATCAATGGAAGGAGGCCTTCCGCGTGCATCCCAAGGTGGTTACGATCACTTGGTGGAATGAATGGACGGCGCAGCGCTTTATCGTGGACGGACAATCCCACTTTGTGGACAACTACAATCAGGAATACAGCCGCGACATTGAGCCGATGG
>JAGBXH010000470.1 GCA_017629395.1 Clostridia bacterium
GACGTTTACAGCGACTCCTTGCGCTCCTGGAAAAAGATCGTACAGACCTACGTTTTGGAAAACGCGGATTTTCTCCTTGGCTTGATGCCCGAGATCGAATTCGTCACCAAGGCTGCTGCCATGCAAAAGGCACTTTCCGAGAGAGGCTGCACCCTTTCCGTCCCCGAGATCCGTCCCATGTCCGAGCGCACCTTTGTGGCTACCGATCTGTATAACCCCTGCGTTGCCCTCAAGCTCGCCAAGGACGAAACCGTTGTGCCCAACGACGTGGAGTTTACCAAGGACGGCGTATCCATCTGGGTACTGACAGGCCCCAACCGCGGCGGTAAATCGGTTATTACCTGCGCCATTGGTCTTGCGCAGGTCATGATGCAGCTTGGCATGTACGTTCCCGCTGCGCACGCGGCAATCAGCCCCTGCGACGCCATCTATACCCACTTCCCCACCGGTGCGGACGACACCATTGACAAGGGTCGTCTTGGTGAGGAATGCGCACGTCTTGGCGAGATCTTTGACGGTGTCAGCGCAGACTCCTTGGTGCTGTTGGACGAATCGCTTTCGTCCACGGGCTCTTACGAGGCTTCCTACATTGCAGCCGAGGTGCTGGCAGGTCTTGCACGCGTTGGCTGCCGCTGCCTGTTCTCGACGCACCTGCACGAGCTGGCAGCCGAGATCGACCGCCTCAACGCCGAATCCCTTGCAGCGGGCGGCTCACGCATTGACACGCTGGTGGCAGGCATTGAGGGAGAGGGCAAGCGTTCGTTCAAGATCGTACGCGCAAAGCCCGACGGCAAGTCCTACGCGCGTGATATTGCCAAGCGTTACGGCTTGACCTTTGACAGCATTTTAGAGAAAATTAACCGCGAATAAGGAGATATATCATGGATAAGATTCTGAAAGCATTGGAAGACAACGCCACTCTGACCCCCGAGCAGCTTGCCGTTATGATGGGCAAGGAAACGGGCGAGATCAAGGATCTGATCAAGAAATACGAGGCAGACGGCGTCATTCTCGGATATAAGGCAATGATCGACTGGGACAAGACCGACCGCGAGTACGTGACCGCACTCATCGAGGTCAAAATGACCCCCCAGCGCGACCGCGGCTTTGACCGCGTGGCAGAAAAGATCTACAACTACCCCGAGGTGCAGAGCCTGTATCTGATGTCGGGCGGTTACGATCTCTGTCTGGTGATCGAAGGCAAGACCATGAAGGAGGTTGCTTACTTCGTGGCGCAAAAGCTGGCTCCCATTGAATACGTCATTTCCACCGCCACCCACTTTGTTCTGCGCAAATATAAGGACAAGGGCGTGATCTACGGTGCGGAGCAGGTGGACGAGAGAGGCTTTGGCAATTTATGAATTATGAACAGTTACTTTCCCGTACGGTCAGCGAGCTGAAGCCGTCGGGAATCCGCAAATTTTTTGACCTGGTCGGAGAAATGACCGACGTGACCGCGCTGACCGTGGGTCAGCCCGATTTTGTCACGCCCTGGCATATCCGCGAGGCAGGCATTGAGAGCCTGGAGCGCGGCAAGACCTACTACACCTCCAACGCAGGCAATCTCTCCCTGCGTACGGAGATCGGCAAATATCTGGATCGCAGATTCGGCTTACGCTACAACCCTGCCGACGAGATCGTGGTCACGGTTGGCGGCAGCGAGGCAATCGACATTGCCATCCGCGCCATCGTGGAGCCGGGCGACGAGGTCATTATCCCTATGCCCTCGTTTGTGTGCTACGAGCCCATCGTGCGCTTGTCGGGAGGCGTTCCCGTCATTATCAACACCACCTTTGAGGACAAATTCAAGCTGACCGCCAAGCAGTTAAAGGCGGCTATTACCGACAAGACCAAGCTGCTCGTGCTGCCCTACCCCAACAACCCCACGGGCGCGATCATGGACGCAGACGACCTTGAGGAGATTGCAGCGGTGCTGCGCGGCACCAATATTGCCGTGCTTTCCGACGAGATCTACGCAGAGCTGACCTTTGGAAAAAAGCACGTTTCGATTGCAACCCTTGACGGCATGTGGGAGCGCACCATCATCGTCAGCGGCTTTTCCAAGGCGTACGCCATGACGGGCTGGCGACTCGGCTATCTCTGCGCCCCCGCCCCCTTGGCAAAGCAGATGCTCAAAATTCACCAATACGCCATTATGTGCGCCCCCACCACGGCACAGTTTGCCGCCGAGGAGGCATTGCGCAACGGGGATGAGGATATCGAATACATGGCAGAGGAATACGACCGCCGCCGCAGATACATCTACGCAGGACTTACAAAGCTGGGCATTGAGTGCTTTGAGCCTGAGGGTGCGTTCTATATCTATCCCTATATAGGCAAATTCGGGCTTTCCAGCGAGGAATTTTGCCAGAGATTGCTGGTGGAGCAAAAGTGCGCTATCGTTCCCGGCACCGCCTTTGGCGCGTGCGGCGAGGGGTTTGCCCGCATTTCCTATGCTTACAGCATGGGGCATATCACCGAGGCACTTGAAAAGATTGAAAAATTCATCAAAACCTTGGAAAATCAATAAAAGCTTTTATCTCGCGCTGTCCCCGGGCAGCGCGAGGCTTTTTTATGGCGACAATTGTAACATTGCACAAATACTTGATATATTTTTGCGCATTTTATTATCATTTTTCACATTTCCCACTTGACAAGAAAGTCAAACGGGCGTATAATGCAAGTATAGAAACAGCATTTTCTACAATATTTCAACAAAAGGAGAAATTCACTATGAAACGCATCCTAACGCTCGTTTTGTTCGCTTCCCTTTGCC
>JAGBXH010000471.1 GCA_017629395.1 Clostridia bacterium
AACGAGGATATCAACTACGCGCTGGTGCTTGACCGTATGTGCAAGGGCAAGCTCAAGGACGGCGACCTGGATCGCTTCAGCGCCGATGAGATCGCTTCCATGCGCGCACGCTGCGCTTACAGACAGGCAAAGATCGAAAAGCTGTATAACATGGCTTACGAGATTTGCAACTGATCAAAATTCTATAGCAAAAGGGACTGAGTCAAATCAGTCCCTTTTGTTGTTTTTATTTGCTTTGATATTTATTCCTGCCACAAAGGCGAACCTGAAATACGCGATTCAAAAAACACATGCTCGTGATCTATGCCGCAGCCAAGAATCTCTGTACCGGGAGGCGGCTCCAACTCACGTATCACTTCCGTTTTCAGACAAAGATACCCTTCTTGGTCCACGACAAGGTAAAATTCGGGATTTTCCGCATCGGGATCAAGCTGATCCAATATCTCCTGTTCTGCTTTTTCAACGCTTTTATCGGTGATCAACGGCAAATAACGCGCAAACTCCTCTTCCACTATAATTTCCTGCTTGGTGGAAGGCAGAACGATTTTGGCTTCACCGTTCTCGTCACGCACAATGACTCCTGACGAAGCGCATGCGCAAAGCATGACACAAAGCAGGCTGAGAGTACATAATACGGCTATCCATTTATTTCCTACCGTTGTCTTGTTCCTCCTCTTTCTCTGCGGGCGCAACGAGCAGCTTTTTGAGCACGGCTTTGACGATATAGAATATCAAAAACAGCACGACAGCGGTGATCACGATGCCAAGACTTACCTTTTGCAGAATATCCATGGTCAGCAACACGCCCGCAGCATGATCGGTTTGTTCGGTTGCCGCTTCACTTGCAAGCGCAATCGAGCTCACCGCAGTACTTGCCCATACTGTGCATATCGCTGCCCAGGTTCCCAATAAAATCTTTTTCATGATGATCACCCCCGATGTAAAACATGCTCTACTTATATAGACGACAAAATTCCAAAAAAGTTTCACTTTTTTGAAAAATTTTTCGATTTTTTTGTTATTTTTTGATTATTTGTGCGCTTTGATATAATCGCGATAGAAATGCGCGCTCTTTTTCCACGCGGTATTGCCCTCTCGGTCGCAGGACATGATGCCGAACTTGAAGTTATAGCCTGCGCTCCACTCAAAGTTATCCATCAAGCTCCACAGATAATAGCCGCGCACGTCGTAGCCCTCGTCAATCGCCTTTTCCAGCCACTCCAGGAAGCCTGCCACGTAGCGGATGCGGTCGTCATCATGAATCATGCCGTCCGCGCCCACGGGCTCGTCGCCCTCAAAATAGGTGCCGTTTTCGGTGATGTAGAACGGAATATCCAGCTTGTACATGTCCTTGAGCATCTTGATCGCGTCGTAAACCGCCTTGGGGTAATACTCGGTGCGGTTGTTTAAGAAATTGCCGCCCTGCGAGAAGTCCGCCTGCACCTTTTGATTATGCGTCACGGGAACGCGGTTATATACGTTCAGACCGAAATAATCCGTCTTTTGGCTCATCAGCTCGTAGTCACCGGGCGCAATGTGCATCAGCGTGCCCTCGCGCTCAAGGTGCTCCAAGATATAATCGCTGTAGCGTCCTGCATACAAGGGATCGCAATAGAACTTCCAGTTGCGCTCGTCCTGGTCGTTCATCAGCGCAATGTCCTCGGGCGAATCGGTCAGCGCGTGACGCTTCCAGATATCAATCACCGCACCGACTTGGCTGTTTTGCAGGTTGTTCGCGCGGAATGCCTGCACACCCTTGCCGTGTGCCACGAGAATATTATGGCGCGCCTGATTGCCCCACGCCTCATTGGTATATCCCGGTGCAAAGCCGCCCAGCGCATAGCCTACGTAGGTGGCAATGGGCTCGTTAACGGTTGCCCACATGGGCACGATATCACCGTAAGCGCGGAACATCTTATCGGCATACTCGCCAAACCACTCGATCGAGTCACGGTTGACCCAACCGCCTCTGTCTTCAAGTGCTTGCGGCAGATCCCAATGGTACAGCGTCACGCAGGGAGCAATGCCCTTTTCCAAAAGCGATTCAAACGCACGTCTGTAATAGTCTATGCCCGCCCCGTTGACTTCGCCCGTACCGTTCGGCATCACGCGCGACCAGGAGATCGACATACGATAGGAGTTTACACCGAGATCGCACAGATTTTGCAGGTCACGGTCAAATCTATGATAGCTGTCACACGCGATATCGGGCGTATGTCCGCCAAAGATCTTACCCGGCTTTTTTGCCATGGTATCCCAGATGCTGGGCGTTCTGCCGTCGGCTGTTGCCCCGCCCTCAATTTGTCCCGCGCTGGTTGCGGTACCCCATAAAAAGTTCTTCGGAAATGCCATGCGAACCTCCTTATATATCAAATAAATTCCACGGATATGCTTTGGGCGGCATACTGACCGCCTCCTTATACTGCCGCTTGGCAGGGCTTTCTACACCAAGCTTATATGCCCACAAGGCTGTCGTGCAGCCCTTTTCACGGCTGCCGTATTTGCCGTCACCAAGCAGCGGATGCCCTGCGTGCGAAAGCTGCGCGCGGATCTGGTGCGTGCGCCCCGTTTCCAGCGTCACCTCTACCAAGGAGCACGCCCCGTTCTGCGCAAGAGTGCGATAGCGCAGACTCGCCTGCTTGACGCCCTTGCGTGAGGAATCCACGACAAACGCCTTGTTCTTTGCCTTATCGTGATACAGATAATCGTCCATGCGCCCGTCAAGCGGTTCAAGCGTACCGTGCACTACGGCTAAATATTGCTTAAAGATCTGCTTGCCGACCACCATACCGCCAAGTCTTGCCGCGCTGTCGCGGTCCTTGGCATACACGATCGCTCCGCCCGTGGCGATGTCAAGCCTATGCACAAGAAAGACGTTGCCCGCATAGCCGCACGCATATCGCCAGCGCTCTATGCAAGAAAGCAGATCCGAGCCGTCCGCGTGAGCAGGATCGGGCTGGCTGGGCTGCCCTACGGGCTTTTCGCAGATCATAATGCTTCTGTCCTCATACAGCACCGTCGGTGCTCTTTGTAAGATCGGGCGCAGATCGTACTCGTATCCGATACGCGCCGCACCGCTTTCCAGATAAATTGTGCCGCATGCTGAAAATCCTTGCTTTTCAAGGAATTTTCGCATACGAAGGTTGCCCTCGTGGGTATCGATCCTGACCGCGGGAACCCCTGCGCGCAAGGCTTGCGCGATCACGAAGCGCATTGCCTGGGCCGCGCCTCCCCTGCCGCGCAGTGCATCCGACATGGCAACGCGGTGCACCGTAAAATATTCGCCGTCCGTCAACCACGCGCCCTCGTAAATATGCGCATAGGTAGGCTCGGGATCACGCAGCATTGCAAAATAGCCCTGCACCGCGCCCTTGTCACGCAGCACGTACGCGTATCCGTTTTCGATATCCGCCTCTATATGTGCCCGGGTCGGATAGCCGTCCTGCCATTGGTCGATCCCCAGCGCGGCAATCGCTGCACGCGCCTGATCAAAGACAGGCATAATGGCATCCACGTCCTCATGGGCTGCGGATCTGATCTGAAAAAGATGTTGTTGCATATCAATTCCCCCATCTATTCCTGTGCACAGCGTGAGCAAGGTTGGCTCGCGCCGTGGTTCGCCGCCTCTGCTGCCGTTCCCGAAAGCACCTCTTGGGCGTTTTTGAGATAGCTGCAGCTTTGACTTGCGTGATATTTCGTGCCGTTCGGCGTCCAATAGACCTTTCCCTTGGCACTTGCCGTAACGTCTCCCTGCTCTTCAAGCCTTTGCGCGTACAGCGATGACTGCTCCTCGCGGTTCAGAGGCTCACCCACAGAGGGCGCCTCCCGTCCGGGCGTGCAGCACCCCGCAAGCAACAGCAGCAATGCAAGCAAAATCAACTGCATTTTTTTCATATCGTGCTCTCCACCAGTAACCGTTCGTGCACTGAAAGCTTATGCAACGCGTGCTCGTAAGCTCCCTTGTAATCGTCAAGCTCCTTGCAGCAATTCTCCATATCCTGCAGCACACTGTATAAAAGCACGGGAACGGGCGCGATCTCTTCTGCAAGGATGCGACGCAGCATCTCGTAAGCCGCCGCATATTCTCCGCTTCTCTGCAGCACAGTCGCCTGCACGTGCCAGGCAAGCTGACGCTCCTGCGCAGAACGATCGTCAAAGGCGCGCAGCGCGTGCAGCTGCTCCGTATGCTCCAGCGTCAACACGTAACGGCAAAATATATCCTGCCAAGCAGCAAAGTCGCGCTCTCCCGGCAAAAGATCATCCGCCTCATATGAGCAAAGCGTGGGCGAAATGCCGCGCATATAACGAAAATATACAATAGCGGGTGCTGCAATATGCCCCGTATGATACGCAGTCTTATCCGCATCGCGCAGAGCCGTATCAAACCAATGGCAGGCGTTATGCAAGTTCCCCGCAAAAAACTCCTCCTTGGCAAGTCCCAGCGCGCACTCTGCCATCAGCAGCGCGATCTCATCGTCCGACTCGGTCAAAACCGTTTCGCAAAGCTCGCGGCAAATGCGATAGTCGCCCATCTGATACGCCCTTCTGATATTGGGCATATAGCGGATCTTTTGATACAGGAACTCGTTTTCCTCCTCTGCCAGCAAAAAGCCCGCGGGAACGTTGAGTCTGCCTGCAAGATAAATGACCGTGGGCAAGGACGGCAGCGCCGCACCGTGCTCAATGCGTGAGAGCATATTGCGCGTGATAAAGTCACCCGCAAGCTCTTGTTGGGTGATCATTTTGGACATCCGAAGATTTTTGATCTTCTCGCCGATGTTCATGGTCGCCTCCCTATGGTAAATTTTATTTACTTTATTATATCGCAAAGCGTGCGAATTTGCAATATTTTTTTGCAAAAAGTATGCTGTTTTTTTATTTTTTATGATATAATGAATGCAATGAACGGAGGTGATCCGCTTGAGCATTCTGTATATCAAGATCATTGCTGCCCTGACTATGCTGATCGATCACGTGGGCAGCTTTCAGCCCTTTCCGGGATGGGAATACCTGCGCACGCTCGGGCGCGTGTCCTTCCCGCTTTATGCATTTATGCTGGTGCAAGGATTTCTTCATACACGTGCAAAATGGAAGTACCTTGTGCGCATACTGCTTCTTGCCTTTGTAACACAGCCCATCTACACCTATTGCTTTTACGCAGATGCGTGGAAATGGGATGAATTGAATATTCTTTTCACTCTTTCGGTCGGTCTTGTCTGCATGTGGCTGCTTGAAATTGGCATGAAAACGGCACAAAAGCGCAAAACGGCTTGGTGGCTTGGCTGCTTTGCCCTATGCGCGGCGGTTTGCTGCATCATGTACGCGGCTGACTATTTGGGTGCGGATTACGGTTGGATGGGAATTGCACTCATCTTGCTACTCTATCTGACGGCGGAGCATAAATGGGCGTGGTGTACGATCCTGCTGCTCTTTGCCTGCAGAAAACAGCTTGTGACGGGCTCTTGGGATATATCCGTCTATCAGCGCAACCTTTTTGCAGCGGTGTCCCTGATCCCCATGCTGCTATACAACGGCGAACCGGGCCCCAAGCCCGAGAGCAAATGGGGGGTTGCCCTGCTCAAATACGGATTTTACCTGTTCTACCCCCTGCACCTTGCGGTGCTTACGTTGATTTTCAGGTAAACAATACTACTAAGCTGCCGGAACAATCCCATGCCACAATCATTCATTTTTCATGATGCAATATTCATTCTTCATTAAAAAGCACACCCGCGACAGCGTCGCGGGTGTGCTTTTATAAATTAAAGACCTCTCTTCACGTAAGTGGTGTGAAGCAGCTCGTGAGCCTTGTGGCTGTTGGGCTCGCCAAGGAAGGTGTCGTACAACTCCTTGATAGCGGGGTTCTCGTGAGACAGACGCAGAGGCATGGAAGCGTCCAGATTATAC
>JAGBXH010000472.1 GCA_017629395.1 Clostridia bacterium
GGGAAGAAGATCAGCGGCTTGCCTTCCCACATAAACCACATATCCGCATACTTGCCAGTAGAATAGTAATTGTTCCAAAGGAAATTCAAAGAGGATGCCGCTAAGGACTCGGTATTGCCGCAATGGAAGCAGATCTGCGGCACGTTATACCCTTCGGTACGCATCTCGCTCCATACGCGCAACAGCGTTTCGAGATTGCGCTCGTAAATGATACCGTTTGTCGCGTCTACGTAGATGAAATCCACGCCTGCCTCGGCAAGCATATAGCCATGCTTGCGGATGACCCACTCGTCATCCGAGTTGTAGTAACCGAAATACGGCTGTGCCCAATAGTGCGCAAAGCCAAGGGGTCCCTGCGGAACGAGATCCCACACAGCGTCCACACCGCCCTCCAAATACGCGGCGGTATGGTCGTAGAGAGGGTGCTGCCCCTGCTCGGTGGCGTTGTGCCACATAAAGTAGAAGATACCCACCTTTTTGTCGCTCGGTGCAGCGGTGTCACCGCCCACGGGCATGGTGCGTCCGACGTCATCGGTTGCCACCCACGTATCGGCAAACACGTCACGGGAATTGAGCATATCCACGGGCTCGGTGGTCGACACGGTCGACTGTCCCGATACCTTCATATTACTGATCTTGACTGCTTTTTCCATATGATGCGTCCAAATGCGCGCATATCCCGTCCTGGGCACCGGATCTGCAAGAGGCTCGGTGATATCGGGTGCGCCGCTTCCCTCCAAATAAAATTCCAGCTTATCGTCGCAAATGACCAGCTTTGCCAAGGGAGTCTTGGTGCCGTTGTCGCTGTAACAGATCGAAATGACGTTGGAAACGGGATCGTCCTCCACGATCAGCGAAACGCCCTTGGAAAAATCTACGGGGCACTGCACCATGGTGCAGCTTGGCCACGAACCCGTGCGCAGACCGATCTTTTGGTCCTTCATCAGAATCCACACGCGCTGTCCCTCATGGTTGGGCGCACTGCCCGTGCCCGTCAGGCGCAAGCCGAGGTACGCGGTATCGTAATCCGCCTCGTCGGGTGCGGAGGAGAGCAGCTTAAACTCATACTTGGCAACCACGTTCTCGTTGAACTTGACGCCGATATTGAAGTTGGCAACCGTGTTTGCGTTAAGAGAAACGATATCTCCCTTGGCTCTGCCCTCGCCAACCGTAAACACCATGCTGCCGCCGTCAGCAGTAAATTCGTATTCCTCCGAGACCACCTTTTCGGTCTCGGTTACACTCTGCTTTTCAATGTGAAGCTCGGTGGTATTCGAAAAGGGTCCTTGCTGCGGCTTGTTGCGATCGACCTGCTCCACGGTCGGTGCGTCCGTTCCCTGCTCGGTGCCGTCGGGTTCTTGCTGCTCATTTTGCTTGCATGCAAAGCAGCCAAGCAGCATGGATACACACAAAAGCCCCAGTAAAAAGCTCTTTAACGTTTTTCGCATCATGGTTTCCCCCTTTATTGGTTTTGATCTGCATACAGATCATGGTAGTAAATATTGTTTTCCTCGGTCACAACGGGTCTGTATGCGTACATAAACGGCGCATCCCCGTAGCTGATGGGCTCTTTGGTGGGCTGCTTTCTGTTCATAATACGAGAATCCGAGCCGTGATCGTAGCGCAGCGCGCTGCCGTCCTTATAATCGGATGCCAGCATAAAGGTATGCTGCGGTCCGCCGTCGGCATGCGGACGCACGAAAATGATGTCACCCGCCTGCAGATCTTCGATATTCGTGATCCTTTCAAAGCCCATCTCCTCGCACCACGCGGGCAGATTGGACACCACCTTGCCCTGCACCAAGGGCTGATCGGTAAAGCCTGCACGGTAGAGGATCCAGTCCACAAGTCGGTCACAGCTGGTGCGCTGCGGACGGTGATTGATACCCGGATTGGTGCAGGAATCGCCGTACTTGAAATCGTTCGTTCTTGCGTAATTGACGATGTAATAGCCCTCGCGCAGCAGATTGGTCTGCAAGAGCGAATAGGGGGTGTACACGATCTCACCCTTCTCGTTTGCCACGCGGTAGCCGTACTTCATGTTTTTATCACAAGCCGCCTTAGCTTCCTCAAGCGTTGCATACACCTCGCCCTTGACGTTATCCTTTGGCAGGTGCAATCTGTCCTCGTACAGACAAACGTAATACCCTGCCGCAACCTCAGGCACGGGCGGTATCTCGCCTCTGTCCTCGGCAATATACGCCTCTGCCTCGGCGCGGTCAGCGCAGAATGCGATCTGCTCAATCAGAATGGAATCCCCTTTTTGCACGAAGTTGGAGTAATCCAGGCGGAAGCCGTCGTTAAAGCGCACGCACCAATCCTCGGTGTCCTCGGTGGCTTCAAAGATCACGTACTGCCAGACGCGCTGCCCAAAAAACTCGCTGTCGCCGCCATAGATCTCGGTGATGGCGTACTTTCCCTTGGCGTTATGACGCTCGTTGGCAGCGTAAAACATTTCAAAAGCGCCGCCCCATTCGGCTTGCAGCTTAAAGACGATCACCCTTTTCTCCTCGGGGGTAAAGGGCACGTAATTCCCGCCTTGCTCGTTGACGGGATATCCCGCCTCCTTGTACATGCTGTCAACGTCCCAGCGAATGCCGGGATCGCGCGATTCGCTCTTGGCATAGGTTTCCAGACCGCGCTCGGTCTGCGTGATCACGGTTGCCGTGCCGCGCATAAAAGCTGCCCCGAACACCGCAGCATCCAGCTCTGCAAGATTGATGCGATCGGGATACGGAATCAGATACGGCAGAGGATCGGGCTTTTTTTGCTCGGTCTGCGCCTCGGTCGTGACCTCTGGCGCGGCACTTTGCGAAGCAGCAGGCGCCTGCGTCCCGCTTTGCCTGTTGCAGGCAGCAAAGCAGCCGGTCAGGCACAAAAAAGCCAGCCAATAACACAATAAACGCTTGGGCATATCCACAGTTCCTTTCTTTTCATAAAGAGCAAGCTTGATACGTTCATTTTAGCACACTCGCGCTATTTTTGTCAAGTGTGCATAACTCATATGTGTATTTTAGTCTGCGTTTTGTGTCTTTTTGTCCACTTCTCTTGACAAACAACGCACTCAGCCTTATAATGAAACCGTACTATTTCATCGCTGTCGCAGCAGAAAGGACGCAAAATATGCACATCGTTCCACGCTTTTCATTCAAATATAGAGGTAAGCCCTTTGACCTTGCCATGGCAAAAGTCACCCCCACCGATCACGGCTATCTTTACGAGCTTGCGGACGGTCTTTGCGTTGAGCTGCACGTCAAGGAATACCCCGCATATCACGCGATCCAATGGCTGCTGTGGTTTGAGAACAAGGGGGAATACGACTCGGGGCTGATCAGCGATATCCTCGACTGTGACGCGACCTGGTGCTTTGCCGAAGTTCCCGGACAAACACCGCCTCTTACCATGTACGATACCGACGGCTGCGCGGGATACGAGGCATACCTGCGCTCCGATCGCATTGCAGAGGAATGCAAGGTGCACCCCACAAACATGTCCCTTGGCACCTCCCGCTCCTTCCACCCCATGGGCGGCAGATCCTCCAGCGGACAGATGCCCTTCTTTGAATTTTACACCCAAAACCGCGGTCTGCACGCCGTCATCGGCTGGTCGGGACA
>JAGBXH010000473.1 GCA_017629395.1 Clostridia bacterium
GGCATGGTCATTCTGATCTCCTGGAACGAATGGACCACGGGCGAGCAGCCCTCCCCCGAGGTCTCCAAAGACCTGGAGCCCTCCGTGGTACACGGTACGTTCTATTACGACCTGCTTTGCGAGCAGATCAAGAAATTCAAGGGACAGACCAATACCGAAGCAACGGAATAAGGAGGACAGCGAATATGGAAAGCAGATTCACATCCGTCCTGCCCATTGGCGTGGGACTTTATGAAAAAACACCTGCCGCGCAGCGCAAGGTGGGCATTGCCTACACGACCTGGCATTGCGATCTTCTGCCCGGTTGGGGCGCAAAGACCTGGGATCTCCCCTTGGACGGTCCTTATAACTCAGACGATCGCGACGTCATCTACAAGCACGCGATTTTGCTGCGCGACGCGGGTATCGACTTCATCTTCGTGGACTGGACCAACAACACCTGCTACGATCCCGTACGTCAGCGCGATAGCGCACCCACCTTCCGCATGATCGAGGAAGCAACCGACGCGCTCTTTGAGGTGTGGTCCAAGATTGAGGGTGCACCCAAGATCTGTCTGTTCGCAGGTCCCGGTCACAGCATGCCTGAAAACCTGGAAAACGGCAACCACCAAAAGAAGGTGGATCAGATATACCGCGATTACGTGGCAAAATATCCCGATCTCTACTACAACTACGACGGCAAGCCGCTACTCATGTGCTACGGTGCTACACCCAACTTCTACGGAGCTGATCCCACTTGGACGGACGATCGCTTCACGGTGCGTTGGGTCACGGGCTACGTAGGCCAGCAGGACGACCTTTTCGATGCAGAAACCTTGCGCTCCTACCACTTCTGGAGCTGGGAGGAGCGTGCTACGCAGACCTACACGGTCAAGGACGGCAGAGTGGAGTGCATTTCGGTCACGGCATCCAGCCGTGCACAGGGCAAGGAGGGTGACCGCGGCTACATTCCCGCCCGCGGCAGAAGAAACGGAGAGACCTTCCGCGAGCAATTCGGACGCGCATGCGAGCTGGGAGCGGGCATGGTGCTGGTGATCTCCTGGAATGAATGGAACAAGGGCGAGCAGCTTTCGGTTGAGATCTCCAAGGATCTCGAGCCCTCCAAGATCCACGGCACGTTCTACTACGACCTGCTGTGCGAGCAGATTAAAAAATACAAAGGACAGACCCCTTAACGCAAAAGGGGCTGAGTCATCAACTCAGCCCCTTTTGCATTTGCGAAAATGTGAAAGAGCGACCGTGTGATGCACCTTCACTAAAACGGACATTCTCTTGCAAAACTAATCAAATTCATAGACAAAATAGTACAAGAAAAGGGCTGAGTGACTCAGCCCCTTTTTTTATTGTGATATTATTTGATAAGTCAGCAACAAGGACTGACGTTTTTGCGCAATGGTCAAAACCATGCCGTTCTTCGCAAGCTCCGCCCCGCTGACACGAAAGCTCTCCCCCGTATCCTCATCGGTAAAGCGGTACGCTTTTTTGGGATCGATCCCACCAAGCTCTACGTGCGCCTGTGCGTAAGGACACATAGCGCGGCGGAACGCCAGGATCAGACCGCTGTCGCTTGCGCGATCGTGATACTGAGAAGCAATCCACGTGGTATTGGTATCCGTAGCGGGAATCAGCGGATAAAAGTCTTCGGCAAAATAGTGGCGCAGGCGCGCATACTCCGCAAAGTAATGCTTTGCCCAATCAAAGGGCTCATTCATGCCGCCCACACGCCATTCTGGGTCAGCGTGCTCCCAGGTGCGCACGGTCATGCCGTTGGTATATGCACTGCGGAAGCTGTAGGTATCACCCAGCGTAGGGCCATAGCCGATACCCGAATAGGGATACCACCAAGCGGCGCGGGCATTACTGTTCTGATTGACCTCGGGACAGCAATCCCACGTGCACTGGTAGTCACTGCGCCACAAGGGCACCGAGCGCGCCAGCATTTCAATATCAATACGGTGTCCTCCGCCCGCGCAATCGTCGATCAACAGATGCGGAAAACGCTCCAGCAAAGCATCCCAGAAACGCCACAGATTATTGATGTGATGCACCTCGGTCGCGCCCCTGCGCGCAGCTCCTCCTGCCTCCAATGCAAGATCGTTGGCGCGCCAGATGATCAAAGGATTGATATTGAAATCCTGACGGTAGCAGTCCACACCCACACAGGCAATGACGCTTGAAATCTTTTCAATGACCTGATCGCAAACATGATCATTTCCAAGATCCACCAAGGCATTCTCATCCTCGGGATTGGCAGTAATATATTCCGTCCATTCGCAAACCGAACGCTGCAAACGCTCCGGCTCAAACCAAAGCTGGAACTTGATGCCGCGCTCATGAAGAAATTCTGTCACATCACGGTAACCGTTCGGGTGATACTCACGGTTGACCTCCCACGTGCCCACCCTGCCCCATTCGGCAGATTGCGTTGCAGTGGTGGTGGAGCGCAACGGCTCATACCAGCCTGCATCCACCCAGCAATAATCAAACGTGTCAAGTCCATGCGACAAGATTCCCTGCCAGCGCTCGATCAGCTCATTGGAAGGAATGCCGCCCCAGAAGATTGCCGAGAAAGGACATTGCGCACCTCGCGCGCCCTTGTAACGCCCTATGGGCGACACCGCCTCGCGAATAAAGCGCCGCCAAAGGTTATGGGCATTGACCTGCCCTTCCCTATAGGGCATAACGGTGGTGGAGGCAGTACGGAATTTTTCACCGGGCTCCATGCAAAGTAAGACCTCCTCCAGGCTGTGGCGAATGCGAAAATCGTTCTCGCCGCGGTCAAAATAAGCGCGCCATTGTCCGGTCCAGCCAAGTGCTGTGAGCACGCCGTTTTGGTGATCACCGCCCTCGTTGACCTCAAAGAAAGGTGCAGTTCCCATGCCGCTGCGTCCGGCTTGGCAGGTTGCCTCCTTGTGGTCGCCCGCCCACATGCGGTGCGGAATGATCTGATGATCAAAATCGCCTATGTTTGCACCGTCCGAGAGAAACAGACGCAACGTCTTAGGCTCCCACGTATATTGCTTGTCGCGGCGGGTGCGTGCGGGATCTGCCGACATGGCAACGGTCAGGTCGCAGTCGCAAAGCTGACTGATCAGCGCGCTACGGTGATCGGTGGGATTGTGCCAATAATTCGTCCATCGCGTCACACCGAAATCCTGCAAGAATTCGGTCACCACGGTCAGCTCCACATCGTCGGGCAGTGTATAAATGACGCGATCCGCCTCATTTTTCACCTTTACGTTCAGCTCGGAAAAGGGCGTTCCGTCATACAAAAACGAAAACGCAGGCACGGCGATCGGACGCACGGAGGGTGCGCGGTATGCGTACATAAAATCCTTGATCGGCTCACAAGAGGGCTGCGTACTGCGAATACGCTCCACCTTGCCCGCATCGTAGCGGTAATACATCCCCTCCTCTGCTCCCTTGCCGGCGTGCATAAATGTATGCTCGGGGTGACCTGCAGCATTGGCACGGATAAAGACCACGTCACCCGGGCACAGCTCCTCCACAGAGTCAATACGGGTAAAGCCCTGCGCAATACACCAATCGGTCAGTCCGGGGCCTGCAACGCACTTACCGTGGATATAGGGCTGATCGGTGTATCCTGCGCGGTACAAGATCCAGTCCATGAGTCTGTCGCAGCTGACCAGGCGCGCATCGTGGTTAAAGGCAGGGTTGATAGGAGCATGACCGTAGTCAAATTCTTTATCGCGGATATAATCGCAAATGCACTTAGCATGAAACAGCAGTGCGGACGAAACCTCGCCACCCGCAGCATAGCACAGCATACCCTTATGATCGTAAACCGCCGCACCGTAGAGCACGTTGGCATCGGCAAAGGCAATCGCTTGCTCCAACGTGGAAAACACGGTCAGCGCGGCTCTTGTTGCATCGGGTGCTGATCGAACGGTATAAAGTGACATAAAATTCTCCTTTCA